>DATMND010000312.1:0-32019 GCA_035569235.1 Acetobacteraceae bacterium
CGCGCCGATCGAGAACAGCACTGCATTGCCCAGCCCCCCGCCGACCAGGGCGACCGTCGCGTTGGGGTGGATCTCGGTCGGCGTCCCGGTCGGACCCATCAGCACCACCGGTTCGCTGGGCTTCAGCAGCGCGCAGATGTCGGAGCTGCCGCCCATCTCCAGCACGATCACCGACACGAGGCCCTGTGCCGGATCGGTCCAGGCGCCGGTCATCGCCAGGCCCTCCATCGCCAGCACCGTGCTCGCCGCGCCAGCCTCGGCGACCCGTGGAGCCAGCATCTCGTAGTTCTGCAACCGGTAGAACTGGCCCGGGCGGAAGGCCCGCGCCTGGGCGGGCGCATGCACCACCACCTCGACGATGGTCGGTGGGAGCCGATGCACCGAGTGCACCGTGGGCAAGAGATCCCGCCGGCATCGGGCGATCAGATCGGCGCCGGCAATCTCGATGGCGGCCTGAGCGGCAAGCGCGCGCGACACGACGGGGTATCCCCGCTTGGCACCACCCATAGCCTTGACGACATTCCCGAAGAAGCTGGGATGCAGGTCGCCGAAGAAGCTGATGAAGCGGCCATTGTCGGCACGGTGCATCAGCACATGCGTCGCATTGGGCTTGGCGAGCCCGCGCACCACGGCGACCGGCGCACCGGTATCATCGACCGCCTGGAAATACCGGCCATCGAGTTGGATGCGACCGTCCTCGCGTGCCAGCACAGTGTTGGGCTGCGTGCCGGCCGCGACCAGGATGGAACGTGCGGGCAGCACGACCTCCGAGCCGTCGGCGCGTGCTACGCGCAGGCCCGCGGCATGGCCAAAGCCGTCCACTTCGACGGCGCGCGGCGTCAGTCCCTCGGCGAAGCGGACCGCCTCTTCCAGCGCCTTCGCCACTTCCTCGTGGTTCAATGTGTAGGACGGGCTGTCGATCAGGCGGCGACGGTAGGCGATCGTCGCGCCACCCCAGGCATCCAGCAGTTGCGCGACGCGAGGCTGCCTACCCTCCCGCGCCGCCGCTTCCCGCTCGGCCTGGAGCGCGGCGGCATGCATCAGGAACTCGTCGGCGATACCGGTCTCCTCGGCATTCCAGGCCGCGCGGACCGAAGCCTCGCCGCGTTCGGCGACCAGCGTTTGATAGCGCGTGGAGAACTTCTCCACCTGGCGGACATAGTAGGCGAGGCTTTCGGTGGCGGTATCGATCGCGGTCAGGCCGCCGCCGATCACGACGACGGGAAGGCGGACCTGCAGATTGGCAATGGAAGAGAACTTCGCGGCCCCGGTGAGTTGCAGCGCCATCAGGAAATCCGAAGCGGCGCGCACCCCTCGCGCCAGACCATTCGGGATGTCGAGCACGGTCGGCTTGCCGGCGCCCATGCACAACGCGATGTGGTCGAAGCCCATCGCCCACGCATCGTCCATCCCCAGCGTCGCGCCGCCGCCGAAGCGAATGCCGCCGAAATGCGCGAACCGGTCCCCCCGGCGCTCAAGCAGCAGGCGCACGAGTTTGAGAAAATTCTTGTTCCAGCGCACGGTGATGCCGTATTCGGCGACGCCGCCGAAGCCCGCCATCACGCGATCGTCCAGGTTCTCGAACAACCGATCCGTGTCGCGGACTGGTGCGGTGGGATCGAAGCCCAGCGGCTCGATCTTCAGTCCGTCGATCGCAACGACGGTGTGGCCGTCGTTCATCAGATGATGTGCCAGCGTGAATCCGGCGGGGCCGAGACCGACGATCAGCACCTTGCGGCCGCTGTCCGGGCGCGGCAGCGGGCGGCGTATGTCGAGCGGATTCCACCGCGTCAGCAGCGCATAGATCTCAAAGCCCCAGGGCAGGCCAAGCACGTCCTTCAGAATGGACGTCTCCGCCTGGGGGATATCGACCGGGTCCTGCCGCTGGTAGATGCAGGACTTCATGCAATCGTTGCAGATGCGGTGGCCGGTCGCCGCCATCATCGGATTGTCGATCGCGATGGTCGCAAAGGCGCCGAGCACGCTACCTTGCGCTCGCAGCGTGTGCATTTCGGAAATCTTCTCATCCAGCGGACAGCCTGCAAGTGTCACGCCGAATGGGGACTTCTGAAACGCTCCGGTCTTGCGATCCTTCAGTCCTGTGCTGCAGGAATCCTTGCCCTGCGTGTGACACCAGATGCAGTAGTTGACCTGATCCAGCGCCTGCTGCGTGTTCATCCCGGCATCGGTCAGCGCAAATCCCTCGCGCCGACGCCATTGATGTTCCGGCAGTCGCAGCATGGTCACGCCATCACGCTCGATGGTTTCAACCGGAACCAGGTGGTTGTAGTCCAACTTGTGAGGCACGCGAAACAGCGTGTTGCCCGGATGCGCCGCGCGGCCGGCTTCGGTCAGCGTCGCCCAGGCGGCGTAGCGCAGCGCCAGCTCCAAAGCCTCCGCGTCGGCCGCCTTCTCCCATTCCGCGACATGGTCGGCGAAGACTGCCTCGGTCAGATTGCCGCCGAACCGCGCCTCCAGTTCCGCACGCAACGCGGCACCGTCAAAGGCGGACGGGTCGGGGTACTTCTTGACCGCCTGGCGCTGCACGAACAGCCGTTTGCAGGCGTGGATCGGATCGAGCGCATGGGTTTCACGCGCCAGCGCCAGAGTCTCCGTCTCGATGCCGAACAGCGCGGCGACAAAGTCGTCGACATGCGGGCCAAGCGCCACCACGAGGTCGCTCTCGTCCTTCGCGGCGAGTGCATCCGGAGCGGCGCGCGCAGCCAGCAGACGCGCGTGGAGCGAGGCGTCCTCCTTCGCCAGAAGACGGACAAAGGCGCTATCCAGCCGCACCAGCCCGTCGCGCGTGGCCAGTTCGGCGAAGCTGAGACCGAAGCCCAGCGTGGGGGAGTCGTCGGCAGGCACGGCATCCATCGCGGCCTCAGCCTATCTTGCGCAGCAGGGCAAGCACGTGGACCCGCTCGTCAGGGGAAAGGGGCGCCAGCGCCGCTTCATGCGACCGCCGGGCGCATGCCACGACACCGGTGATCAGCGCAACGCCGGCCTCGGTCGGTTCCAGCACTGTTGTCCTCCGGTCCATCCTGTCCGGCCCGCGCCGCATCAGCCCGCGGGCGACCAGCCTCCTCACGACGCCCTGGATCGTCGCCGGGTCCATGGCGGCAAGCCGTCCAAGGTGGTTTTGGGTGATCCGTCCCAACTCGACCGTTTTCAGCAGGGCGGTGAACTGCGTTGGCGTCAGTTCGACATGAGCCATTCCAGCGGTGAACAAAGCGACGTGCCGCTGATGCGCCCGACGGAGCAGAAAGCCCACGTGGTCTTCGACGGTAAAGCCGGCAAGGGCGTCAGCGAACGTGTCGGTCGACCGCCCTTCCGAGATTCCCAAACCCGCCTCCGGCCGCACCCCACCAGGGGCTGGTGTTGCTCATTTGCATACGAATGATTGGTGGGATGCGGGGGCGGGTCAAGCGTTCGGCGTGTGCTGTTCCGCCATGGCAGGATTGTGCTCGTCCGGACCCGGCGAAGGCCGGGGGCCAGCCATCCACCACTTTGGCGCGAGGAAACACGGCAAGACGTGGGTGGCCGAGACAAGCCCGGCCATGACGCCCAGGTGTGTCAGCGGCGACGGGGCGTGAACATCGTCCGCAACACCTCCTGCTGCACCGCGAGCGCCTGGGCTGGCGTGTGGCTCTCACCCGACGCGGCAATGATCCCGCCGGCCAATGAGGCCGCCGCTGCCCGATCGAGGGCGGCCAGCAGATCGTGCAGGACGATGTCTGGGGGAACAAATGCACTCCGCTGCGCTTGCGACATGGGGACTCCAGCTCCGATGAACCCTCCTGTGATTGATGGCGCTGTAACCGTTTAATTTCGATTAACGTCTCGGATTCGCAACTCTATGCCGATTGTCCGACAGGCACGCCCGGCGGCATGGTATCCACGACCAACAGGAGGCCGCGATGAACGATGCCGCGCCCGCGTCCGGATATGCCGAAGCCTATGCTGCCTGGCGTGCCGACCCTGACCGCTGGTGGTCCGACGTCGCCGAGGGCATCACCTGGGACCGGAAATGGGACCGCGTCTTCGATCCCTCGCTCGGGCCGTATGGCCGGTGGTTCCCTAGCGCGACGCTGAACACCTGCTTCAACTGCCTCGATCGCCATGTGTTGGCGGGTCGCGGCGAGCAGGCCGCGTTGATCTGGGACAGTCCGATGACCGGGCGGTCGAACGATTCACCAATCGCCAGCTGCAGACGCGCACCGCCAAGCTGGCCGGCGCGCTTGCCGCACTCGGCGTGACCCGCGGCACCCCTATTCCTGGACCATAAGTGTAACTATTATGCGGCGCACGCGAAGCGGCTCCAACCACGGCGAAACACATGGCCTCGTATCGGTTCTTTTTCAGTTACGCGAGCGAGACACATCGCGCGTCAATATGGGAGAGTTGGGGGAAGAGCGGCAACCACCTCGAGGAATTCTTCAACGCACTGTGCCGTGCCGTAGCCATGGAGACCGGCCAGGCGATCCATGATGTGGGATACCGGGATCAGAATCGTCTGACGATGTCCAGTTTCTGGGGGAAAGAACTGGTCAGCGCACTACAGCAATCCAGTGTGCTCATCTCTGTCATTTCTCCGCACTACCTGCAGAGCAAGAATTGCGGTCGTGAGATCGAATTTTTCCAGCGCCGCTTCGCGCTAAGGCAGCAACAGCCAAGCGTAACTGAACCACATCGTATCGTGCCGATTTTCTGGATGGACAAGGCGACCTGCAGCGAGCACATGGCCCAGGATGTCGAAAAGCTATTTCACGATCTGCAGCTCCGCGGCCATGGCATGCCCGAAACATATCCTCATACTGGGGCATTTCGCCTCTATACAGCGGGGGATCAGGCTGGCCGCAACAGTCTGATCGAGGTTGTGGCCAAGGCAATCAAAGACTTGAGCGACATCGCCAAAATGCCACAACTCCCCGGTACCGGTGACTTCACAGACCTGCCGTCGTTCTTCGCTCGAAAGGCTCCATCGGCGGCGTCTACTATTGCTGCCGGCCCAAAGGGAACCAATGTCGTATATGCTGTCGCGACTGCCGCCGAGGCGATGCAACGGAATGTCGATGGTATGGCCCAGCGCGGCGATCCGCGAGAGACCTGGAGACCCTTTGCTGACGCACCAGGCGCAACGGTTGAGGCGGCAACGCGCGAAGGACTCAATGGCGCCGATCAGGATGATGCCGCTTACAGGAATCTCAGCATGCCCGCCGACCTCATCACGAAGATGGAGCAGGCAAGGTCCGCAAACAGCCCGGTGCTTATCGTGCTCGACCAGTCATCACTGAACGTTCCGGCCATTGCGAGCCCTCTCTATGAATACGACAGTCGGGACTTCCCGCATGTCGGCTTGGTAACTGCGGGCGGCCGAGAAGCTGACGAAGCGCTGTTGGATCGTACCATGCCAACCAAATTCCAACAAAGGCGCGCAAATCACCTGTGGCCAGTTCCAGCCGGCCGCGTCGAATTTGTGCAGGGCGTCATGGATGTGATCGGCGGATTGCGACGATGTCTGCAGCAGACGGGTGCAACCGCGGTAAGCCTGCCCGCCGGACAGATTCCCGGGCTCTGAGGTCAGGTCGCCCACGAAATGTCGGAGGCCCCCACAGTTACGCGTCGAAAGCCTACGTTCGTCACCTTTTACTCGTACAAGGGAGGAACCGGGCGGTCGATGGCGCTTGCGAATGTGGCATGGATACTCGCAGCTACAGGCCTGCGCGTGTTGACGATCGACTGGGATCTGGAGGCACCGGGACTGCACCGGTACTTCCGCCCGTTCATGCGCGACCCGGACCTGATCGATAGCAAGGGGCTGATCGATCTACTGTGGGAATACTCGGACCTGGTCCTTAAGCCCAAGGAGAGCTGGCCAGCTGACGTCGTTGACCCTATACTGTTCACCGATCCGTATCGATACATTATACCGCTCGAATGGCCTCTGCCTGGCGTCGATGGATGCGTGCACCTGCTGTGCGCGGGCAGACAGGACGCAGGCTATGGCGGCCAGGTGCGCGACTTCGATTGGCGTGCCTTCTACGAGCGACTGGGCGGGGATAGCTTCATCGAGGCACTTCGCACACGGTTGAACTATGATTTTGTGCTGATCGATAGCCGAACCGGTGTCGCGGACACGTCTGGCATTTGCACCCTACAATTACCTGACCAAGTAGTGCTCTGCTTTACCTACAATCGACAGAGCATAAAGGGTGTCGAGGCGGTCGCGGACGCCATCCAAGGTCGGTCACACAGACCCATACGCCTCGTTCCGGTCGCGATGCGCGTCGAGAAAGGCGTTAGCACGATAGGCCTCGCGCGATCGTTCGCTCGGGAATGTCTGGATAGATTTCTTGCGGCCGACTGGTCGGAGGAGGAATTGCAGAACTATTGGACTAATTGCGAGATTTCGCATTATCCGAACTATGCCTTTGAAGAGACGATTGCGCTATTCCGGGAAGTCGCCGCACAGCGCACCGGCCCGCTTGCCGACATGACTTGGATCACGGCCCAAGTTCTTGGTAGAGACAATGCTCAGCTTCCAAGAATTTTACCCGAGACACAAGAACGGTACTTACGGCGGATTGCATTTCGGGATCCTCGCATCGCGGAGCTTGACGAGTTGCTGACCAACTGGTCGGTGTCCGAGGGAAGCTCGCGCATCAGTGAGCTAGTCACGCAAACCCTGCGGGACGGAGAGTTCGATATTGAGTATCGCAAGGCGCTCGCTGACGCTGCCCTCGCCATCGCCAGCCGTTTCCAAGAAGTAGGCGAACGGACGGGAGCACTAGCGGTATCACGGGATGCAGCGGAGCTGTATCGGACTCTGGCGGAGCAGCGTCCCAACACATATCGGCCCCTTCTCGCGATGTCGTTGAACAATCTGGCGAACAGGCTGAGCGAGCTGGGCGATCGGGAGGCGGCGCTGGCGGCGGCGCGCGAGGCGGTCGATATTCGTCGCGCGCTGGCAGCGCAGCGCCCCGACGCGTTCTGGCCCGATCTGGCCGGGTCGCTGAACAATCTGGCGAACACGCTGAGCGAGCTGGGCGAACGGGAGGCGGCGCTGGCGGCGGCGCGCGAGGCGGCCGATCTGTATCGCGCACTGGCGGCGCAGCGCCCTGACGCGTTCCGGCCCGATCTCGCGATGTCGCTGAACAATCTGGCGAACAGGCTGAGCGAACTGGGCGAACGGGAGGCGGCGCTGGCGGCGGCGCGCGAGGCGGCCGATCTGTATCGCGCACTGGCGGCGCAGCGCCCCGACGCGTTCCGGCCCAATCTGGCTGGGTCGCTGAACAATCTGGCGGCCATGCTGAGCGAGCTGGGCGAACGGGAGGCGGCGCTGGCCACGGCCCGCGAGGCGGCCGATCTGTATCGCGCACTGGCGGCGCAGCGCCCCGACGCGTTCCGGCCCAATCTGGCTGGGTCGCTGAACAATCTGGCGACCATGCTGAGCGAGCTGGGCGAACGGGAGGCGGCGCTGGCGGCGGCGCGCGAGGCGGCCGAGCTGTATCGCGCGCTGGCGGCGCAGCGCCCCGACGCGTTCCGGCCCGATCTTGCGATGTCGCTGAACAATCTGGCAACCATGCTGAGCGAGCTGGGCGAACAGGAGGCGGCGCTGGCCACGGCCCGCGAGGCGGCCGAGCTGTATCGCGCGCTGGCGGCGCAGCGCCCCGACGCGTTCCGGCCCAATCTGGCTGGGTCGCTGAACAATCTGGCGGCCATGCTGAGCGAGCTGGGCGAACGGGAGGCGGCGCTGGCGGCGGCGCGCGAGGCGGTCGACCTGTATCGCGCGCTGGCGGCGCAGCGCCCCGACGCGTTCCGGCCCCTTCTCGCGATGTCGTTGAACAATCTGGCGAACACGCTGAGCGAGCTGGGCGAACGGGAGGCGGCGCTGGCGGTGGCGCGCGAGGCGGCCGAGCTGTATCGCGCGCTAGCGGCGCAGCGCCCCGACGCGTTCCGGCCCGATCTTGCGATGTCGCTGAACAATCTGGCGAACAGGCTGAGCCAGCTGGGCGAACGGGAGGCCGCGCTGGCGGCGGCGCGCGAGGCGGTCGATATTCGTCGCGCGCTGGCGGCGCAGCGCCCCGACGCGTTCCGGCCCGATCTCGCGGTATCGTTGTGGGTCCTGGCGGACTCTTTAGATGCGGTCGACCGGCGTGACGAAGGGCTCGCGGCAAACGCCGGGGCGATCGCGGAACTTTCCGACATGTTTCAGCGGCACAAACGCGCCTTCGCCGGTCAGATTGCAGGGATGGTGCAAGAGTACCGACGGCGCTGCGAAGCGCTGGGGCGGGAGCCGGACGCGGCATTGCTCGCACCGGTCGCGGCAGGGCTGGCAGAGTTCCAGTCGAGCCCCGAGACGCCGGCATGAGCGCAGGACCGCCGATGCGCAGCCTGCTACAACCTGACTCGGGGGCCCGGTGTGAATTTGCCCGATAAGGACACATGCACCGGTCGGCCCCTGGTCCCGACCCGGGAGTGGCAACTACGGATGCACGCGGTTGCTTTCACTTTGAAAGCTCGGGACCAGTGGCCGCACTTGGCCAACCGCGCGCGTCTTGCGATGCTGGCGGCGCGAACGAAGACGTGGCTGTCGCGACATGTAACCTCAGGCAAAGCTCGCAACTAAACACCGATTGCCGGACGGGCACGCCCGGACGCATGGTGCCGAATGCACAGGAGGCCGCGATGAACGATGCCGCGCCCGCGTCCGGATATGCCGAAGCCTATGCTGCCTGGCGTGCCGACCCTGACCGCTGGTGGTCCGCCGTCGCCGAGGGCATCACCTGGGACCGGAAATGGGACCGTGTCTTCGATCCCTCGCTCGGGCCGTATGGCCGGTGGTTCCCAGGTGCGATGCTGAACACCTGTTTCAACTGCATCGATCGCCATGTGTTGGCGGGTCGCGGTGAGCAGGCCGCGCTGATCTGGGACAGCCCGATGACCGGGCGGGTCGAGACCTTCAGCTACCGGCAAATGCAGTCGCGCACGGCGAAGCTGGCCGGCGCGCTGGCCGCTTTGGGCGTCGGGCGCGGTGATCGGGTGGTGATCTACCTGCCGATGGTACCGGAAGCGGCGATCGCGATGCTGGCCTGCGCTCGGCTGGGCGCGATCCATTCCGTGGTGTTTGGAGGCTTCGCGGCTGCCGAGCTTGCCTCCCGCATCGCCGATGCCAAGCCGAAGGTGATCGTCGCCGCCTCCTGCGGCCTCGAACCGGGGAGGGTGGTGAAATACAAGCCCCTGCTCGATGCAGCGATCGCGCTTTCGCCGCACAAGCCGGATGCGTGCCTGATCCTTCAGCGCGATGCCGAACGTGCCAATCTTGTCCCGGGGCGCGACCATGATCTCGCCGAGGCCGAGGCGGCGGCGCCGCCGCACGATCCGGTACCTGTAGCGGCCACCGATCCGCTGTACATTCTGTACACATCCGGCACGACGGGACGCGCCAAGGGCACAGTGCGCGACAATGGCGGCCATGCGGTCGCGCTGTGGAACTCGATGCGCATGATGTATGGCGTCGAGGCTGGCGAAGTCTTCTGGGCGGCCTCCGATGTGGGCTGGGTGGTCGGCCACAGCTACATCGTCTATGCGCCGCTGCTGCGCGGCTGCACCAGTGTCATGTACGAAGGCAAGCCGGTCGGCACGCCGGATGCCGGCGCGTTCTGGCGGGTCTGCGCGCAGCACAGGGTGAAAGTGCTGTTCACCGCGCCGACTGCGATGCGCTCGATCAAGCAGCAGGACCCGGAAGGGAAACTGGCGGGCAAATACGATCTGTCGAAGCTGGAGACCCTCTTTCTGGCCGGCGAGCGCTGCGATCCGCCGACCGCGATGTGGGCGGCGGAACTGCTGGGCAAGCCGGTGGTCGATCACTGGTGGCAGACCGAGACCGGCTGGGCCATCACGGGCGGCTTCCGCCAATATGGGCTGTTTCCGTTCAAACCCGGATCGGGCGGCCGGCCGTGCCCGGGCTACGACCTGCACACGCTGGACGAGGATGGGCATCTGGTTGCGGCGGGGGAGACCGGCAATCTCTGCGCCCGGCTGCCCCTGCCGCCAGGTTGCGCGCCGACCCTGTGGCAGAACGACGAGGGCTACCAGACCGCCTATCTGTCGGATTTTCCCGGCTGGTACCGCACCGGCGATGCCGGCACGATCGACGAAGCGGGCGACGTGTGGGTGATGGGTCGGACGGACGACATCATCAATGTGGCCGGCCATCGGCTGTCCACCGGTCAGATGGAAGAGGTGCTGGCCTCACATCCGGCGGTGGCGGAGTGCGCCGTGATCGGCGCCAAGGACGAACTGAAGGGGCAGACCCCGGTCGGCTTTGTCGTGCTGAAGTCGGGGGTGGACCGCCCGGAGAGCGAGATCGCCGCGGAACTGGTGGCGCTGGTGCGCGAGCGGATCGGTCCGGTGGCGGCGTTCAAGGATGCGCGTGTGGTGCAGCGGCTGCCGAAGACCCGCTCGGGCAAGATCCTGCGTGCCTCCATCCGCAAGATCGCGGACGGCGGATCCGGGTCGGTCCCGCCAACCATCGAGGATCCGGCGGCTCTGGAGGAGATTGCCAGGGCGCTGCGGCCGTGACCGCTGAGCCACACGCCGGTTTGGTTCGTTCGCCCCGTCCGTCGCCGTGCACTCGATCCAGGTTAGGTCCGCAAGGGCAACCTCGCGCAAACGTGGATCATGGCCGACATTTGGATCAGGCCGCGCCTCCACGACCGTCGTGACGTCCAGTCGTCAAATTACACAGGCCTCTCGACTAAGCGGCGTGTGGCACAAGATGCAGCCACGCCATCTGATCCTTCCGATCCTCCAGGCTGAGTCTTGGCCAGAACGAGCGAATGATCCAGTTGACATCGCCGGGTTGCGTTTCGATGAAGATCTGAGGGATCACTGACCACTGGTGGGTCTTGGCAAAGCGTTCACGCAGGCGGTCGGTCACGCCCGGCGCAAACATTTCGTGTAGTTCGATAAGTAACTCCGACTGCCCGATATTTGTGATATGCGGTTGAAGCAACACATCTTCCGCGCCTTCCACGTCCATAAGCAAGAACGCTCCCGGCCATTGTCTCAGATCCTCGCAAAGCGACGCAACTGTGCATTCACCGCGTGTTTCAATTCGATTGTCCAGGCGATTTAAACGGCTATACTTTCGCATTAGGTCCGCGCGTGAACGGTCAACCTCGTAGGCTATCACGTGCGAGGCAGGACAACGCCAGGCAAACCCAAGCGCATAATATCCATAGGCGGCACCTACGTCGATGATGACACGGGGTGGTCGCGCGATCACGCGCTCAACAATTGGAATCAGGCATTGTTCGTAGGTCCCTAACAATTCGGAGAAGTTCCCCGTGCCACTGCGGGCGTACCGCATTCCCTTGAAAGGTCCATCGAGGATTGTGCCTTGCCAATCCAGAATGGCTGCGGCGCCGGGAAACTTGATCTGATTCGCCAATAGGCGACCGAACCGTGCCACGTGCACAACTTGTGGCATTGCATGCTTTATCGTCTCTCGCAGGGTCTGGTTCGGTTTCACGACTTGTGTGTCTCTCAGCGCTGGCATTCTGGGGAACCTCGACGATCTTCCCGGGACTTCGGGGCAGGGGGGGCCGGTCGGCAGGGTAATAGCGTGGCGATGACACCTTCGCGCATCAAGACACCCACTCAGCCTTCACGACTTGGCCATATGCACCAGAGGGTATCTCCCGGCGGGATAGTGCTCAATATAGGTAGTAAAGCTGTCTCGGGAGAAAGGCCCGCGTTCAATCCCATTTAGGCGGCAACTTGTCTGACACAGGAGGTGCCGGCAAGGCGTCCGTCGCCGGGTGGATACGAAGCGAGTGATCTACGAGCGCGACATGAAAAGCGGAACAACTTGACGCCCGCAACCCCAATCACAGAAGGAGGCCTGGATCAACTTTCTCTGTTCAGGAAAGCGCTCGGACCTCGGCTAATGTTATTGGTTCAACCGGCTTTTCTTGACGCTTATTCAGGTAGCCGGTGGCTTTGGCGACCGCGGCGACGCCGAGCTTGGCGTAATATGCCGCGCCTGATTCCGTGCGCTCCGGCTTCCAGCCAAAGCTCCGCAAAATACCATTTGCCGTCGAAGCCCGGACGTGTCGCTTGATATTCCGCGTGAAGAACTCCGTCGTGAAGCTGATCGAAAGTTCGTTGTCGTTCCCGACGCGGTGCGGCGCATTGAGCGGCCAATACACCATTTCGCCAGGGTAGAGCGTTTGATCGCCGTTTCCGCGGAAATCGGCGGCATGTTTGTCGAACCACGGCCTGTAAGGTTGCGTTGCTTCGTCATGGAAGCTCTCACGAAAGGCCGTGACCATATCGACCCGCTCCTGCGTGAGGAACGGCGCCAACGTGGGGTATATCCACACCTTTTTGGTCCCCTGGATCTGCCAGAGGGTCTGACCAGATGTGTCGAAGTGATAGTATACCTGTGCTCCGGGTGAGGAGATCAGGACGGCGCAAGTGCGCTGAAACGTCCTCGGGTGCCCGGGCACGCGTGCATGAATTTCCTCATAAATACTATCGAGAAGTTGCTGATAACCAGGATCGGCTTTGTTGATATCGTGCAGGCTGATCCAGAGTCTTTCATGTCGGATGCGCTCGATCAACTCTTTGCCAGGCATGTCGCCGATTTTGTATTCTTTCCACGATTGCCTGGGTGAGTCCAGCGGGCCCATATGCGTCAATAAATAACGATAACCTTCCCGGTTATATCTATCGATTATTTCCGCGAGGAATGCTTCGCTGAAAAGCGGGTTCTGATGCAACCGATGTCTCAGCAGGATGGGCAAGTTGCCAAAGAGCTCGGCGTGTTCGTTTTGCCAATTCTCGAAGATGGTGTCCAAGGTCCGAGGCTCCGTCTACGTCAAAGCCCACCTCTGTAGCACCTTGCGAGATGTATTTCCAGGAGACTCCCGCTTGGGAACCCCTTGACATACGAAAGAGTGCTCGCCCGATTCGGACGGGGTCTAGTTTACCCCCGGCGAGCCACAACGGCCGGGGAGACCATGCTGGCCAGTTTTTCGCCCACTTTGAGGGGCTGGAGGACACCACGGACCGGCAATGACGGCCTCCACGACTTTCACGAACTGCTGATGATCGCTTTGTGCGCGGTCCTGTGCGGCGGCCAGGATGCGACGCACACGCCTGCCCTTGCGAAGGCGAGGGGCAGCATCCGCGGTTGCGAAGGAGCCACTCCTCCGCGGCATCCTGAAGCTCGAGGTGTGGCGAACGATGACTGATCCGTTACCTCGTCGGCCGCCGGTGGGCTCCGCCGGATGACCGGGTAGGCGGGCACCATCAGCCGCGCCTCGGCGACAAAGTGTGCTTGACCGCAGCGTCGTCTGCCACCGCCTTCCTCCGGGTCAAGTCCGTGGGCAGGATGTTGGCTGTGGCCCGTTCACGCCCTCAAATGTCAATCCAGGACAGGTGGCCGCCCTTGCCGGCGCCAGTGTCAAGGAAAACGGCGGAGCCGCCGGCCGCACCGCGGCGGATGTAGGGGCGGCCATCGATGCTGCGACGATCGTGACCGCAATAGACGGTCAACCCAGGAGGAATGCGGTCCACCCAGCGCAGGCTGCGTTCGGGATAGCCATCCGGCTGAATGCGTCCGGTGGGCTCGCCGTACAGGGCGCGTGCCAGAGCACCGCGCGGGCGCTCCAGACCATGATCGGGCGCATCGGATGCCATCATCGCAGTATGGAAACCGCCGTGGACGAACAGTGCCGCATCGTGGTGCAGCCAGCCCGGAGCGGCGGCCACTTCAGTCACCACTCGCTCGCGCAAGCCGGCGTCCAGCTGTGCAAGTGTGGCGTCGAGCGTCGCCTCATTCCGCACCGGCCCCCCGGCGAGGGACCTGGCCAGCTTCAGATCATGATTGCCTAGCAGGAACAGACCGCGACCCTCGTCGATCAGTCGGAACATGATGCGAAGCGCCTCGGCGTTGTCGGGCCCATAGTCGGTGAGGTCGCCGAGCTGGACGACGAAACGGTCGGTGGCCGCAGCGTAGCGGAAGGCGACGGCGTCGCCGTGCACGTCGCCGACCACGCGGATCGGCGCGTCCTGGGGAATGGTCCGGGTCGTCATCTGCCGAGAGTGAAGCTGAACAGCCGCTCCTTGCCCAGCAGGAAGATACGACCGCCACGCGGGAACAGCCGGGCGATGGCTGGGTCGCTCACGTCGAGGCCCCCAGTGTAGGCACCGAACGCCGGCATCATCACGCGTCGTGCATCGGTAACGAAGCACGGGCGGCTTACGCTGCCGCCGCGCGCGGGGATCGCTGCCTTCGGGTGATGATGGCCGCAGATTTCGCCCGGCTTTGCGGCGGTGCTGGCCTGGTGGCGGAACACCAGCGTGGCGGTTGCGAACGCCTCCACCCATTCGCCGCCCACGCCTCTCGGTGGGGCCGGATCGTGATTGCCCTGCACCCAGATGAAACGATGCGCCGCGGTCATGGTCTTCAATCGTGCAAGCTCGCCCGAGGGCAACCGGCCTGCACCGTCCGCGTCGTGGAAGCTGTCGCCGAGTGCCACCACGAGTCGCGGCTGCCAACGGCGCACCAGAAGGATGAGGCGGTCGAGTGTCGCATGCGTGTCCCAGGGCGGCAGCAGCTGACCGCGGCGGGCGTAGGACGAGCCTTTTTCGAGGTGAAGGTCCGACACTGCCAGCAGTCTGGTGGCAGGCCAGAACAGGGCGCCGGCGGGATCCAGCATCAGCCGCTCGCCGACGAGATGAACCGGGGCTGCGGTCATGTCGGGAAAGGGCGGTCAAGCAACGCCCTCATGGTTGAAACAGCGACGCCTGCACGGGCCGCCGGCGCAAGACGTTAGGCCGATGGATCGCCTTCACTGGCGGAGGTTCCGCCTCACCCGTCGCCTCCGCAATAATCGCCTCGGCCTCGGCCAGCAGCTTCTCCTCGTCCGCGTCGCTCCGCACGCTCTCGCGCCCGATCTCCAGCAGCACCGGCACCGCCAGAGGCGACACCCTCGACAGCACCATATGCACGATGCGGCCCTTCACCCGCGCCAGCATCCCCGCGATGCGCGACAGATCAGTCAGCCCACCGGCGGCATCGGCACGCGTCGCACGCAGCAGGATGTGGTCCGGCTGGTAACGCCGCAGCACGTCGTAGATCAGGTCGGAGTTCACCGTCACCTGTTTGCGCGTCTTCTCCGCTCCAGGGTGGTGCCGTTCGATCAGTCCGCCGATCACCGCGACGTTGCGAAAGGTCCGGCGCAGCATGGAGCTTTCCGCCAGCCACGTCTCCAGATCGTCGCCCAGCATATCCTGGTCGAACAGTTTTCCGACGTCGCGCGGCTGTTCCGCCGACCACACGCCCAGCACATAGTCCGTGGCGACGAAGCCGAGCGGCGCGTATCCCGCACGCTCCATGCGCTTCGTCAGCAGCATGCCCAGCGTCTGGTGCGCGTTGCGGCCCTCGAAGCAATAGGCCACCAGATACCAGCGGCCGCCGCGCGGGAACGTCTCCACCAGCAGGTCGCTGCGCCCTGGCATTCGCGAGCGCGCCCGCTGCAACCGCAACCACTCCTGCACACCATCGGGGAACAGGTTCCAGCTAGACGGCGTCTGGAGCAGCCCACGCACACGGTCGGCGAGGTTGGTGGTCAGCGGCAATCGTCCGCCTTCATACGCCGGAACCATGGGCTCGCCGGTGCCGCCCTCGGCGCACTCCACCACGTTCTCATGCAGCCGCAGGAACCGCAGCAGCCGGCCGGCGAACATGAACGTGTCGCCCGGACGCAGCAGGTTGACGAAATACTCCTCGATCTCGCCGAGCAGCGGGCCGATGCGCCGCTTGCCGACCAGGCGCACTTTGACCAGCGGCGCCTCGACGATGGTGCCGATGTTCATCCGATGCTGGCGCGCGACGCGTTCGCTGCGCACATGCACGCGGCCCTCGCTGTCGCGGAACAGCTTGCGCCAGCGTTCATAGGCGGCAAGCGCGTAGCCACCGTTCTCCACGAACCCCAACACATCGTCGAAGTCCTTGCGCGACAGTACGGCGTACGGCGCTGCGCCGCACACCTCGGCGTATACATCGCCTGGGCGGAACGGCGCCGAACACGCGAGCCCCAGCAGATGCTGCGCGAGCACGTCCAATCCGCCTGGCCGAGGCGGATCGCCGTCGAGTTCGCGCGCCGCGACCCCGAGCATGGCGGCCTCGCATTCCAGCACCTCGAACCGGTTGGCCGGCACCAGGATCGCTCGGCTTGCCTCGTCCATCCGATGGTTGGCACGACCGACGCGCTGCAACAGCCGGGAAACGCCCTTCGGGGCGCCGACCTGTATCACCTGATCGACGCCGCCCCAGTCGATGCCGAGATCGAGCGACGACGTCGCCACCACGGCCCGCAGTTTTCCGCCCGCCATCGCCGCCTCGACGCGACGGCGCTGTTCCACCTCCAGCGAGCCGTGGTGCAGCGCGATCGGCAGTGTGGGTTCGTTCAGCCGCCACAGCGCCTGGAACATCAGTTCCGCCTGGGCGCGCGTGTTGACGAATACGATCGTCATCCCCGCCGCGCGGATGCGCGCCATCACCTGCGGCGCCGCCTCCAGGCCCATGTGCCCGGCCCAGGACAGTTCGCCCTCGGGCAGCACCATGGACAACTCTGGCGGCGCTCCGTCCGGTTCCTCGATCAGCCGGTCGGCGCCGACATACGCGCGGATCGCTGCGGGATGCGCGACAGTGGCCGACAAACCGATGCGGCGGCACGTCGGCGCCAGCATTGCCAGCCGTGCGACGCACAGCGCCAACTGATCGCCGCGCTTGGTGCCGGCGAGCGCGTGCACCTCGTCCATCACCACGGCGGCGAGGCCTGCGAACATCGCGGGCGCATCCGGCAGCGACAGCAGCACCGCCAGGCTTTCCGGCGTGGTCAGCAGAATGTTCGGCGGGTCGGCGCGCTGGCGGGCACGGCGATTGGCCGGCGTGTCGCCGGTGCGCGTCTCGATCGAGACCGGAATGCGCATCTCCTCGACCGGGCGCATCAGGTTGCGGGCGATGTCCGTGGCCAGCGCCTTCAGCGGACTGACATACAGCGTGTGGATGCCCTTCCGCGGCGCCTCGGCCAGCTCGACCAGGGTTGGCAGGAACCCCGCCAGCGTCTTGCCGCCGCCGGTCGGAGCGATCAGCAGCACGCTCTCGCCCGAGCGTGCCGCGTTCAGCATGGCCAGCTGGTGCCGCCGCGGCGTCCAACCCTGGGCGGCGAACCAGCCGGCAAACGGTTCCGGTAATGTTCCTTCCATCGCGCTGTTCTATTTGCTCTGGCGGTCGGCGGGAAGTGGGGCCACGTTCAACCCCCATGCCGCATCCCTCGACTTGGCTGAAGGTGCTGCCGCAGGGGCTCTACTGCGAGCCCGGCGGCTTCTTCATCGACCCGCTGCGGGCGGTGGACCGTGCGGTGATCACACACGCCCATTCCGACCACGCGCGCCCGGGACATCGTGCCGTGCTGGCGAGCGCCGACACCCTGGCGCTAGTGACTGCCCGGTTAGGTGAGGGGCGTGCGGGCGACGAGCAGCAGGCGCTGGCCTGGAGCGAGAAACTTCAGATCGGCGACGTGCGGCTGTGGCTGGAACCGGCCGGGCATGTGCTGGGCAGCGCCCAGGTGGCGATGGAATTCCAGGGCACGCGGGCGGTCGTCAGCGGCGACTACAAGCGCACCGCCGACCCGACCTGCGCCGGCTTCGTGCCGATCCCCTGCGACGTGTTCGTGACCGAGGCGACGTTCGCCCTGCCGGTGTTCCGCCATCACCCTCCGGAGCAGGAGATCGGCCGGCTGTTGGCGAGTGTCGCGCTGTTCCCGGAGCGGACGCACGTTGTCGGCTGCTATGCGCTCGGCAAGTGCCAGCGGCTGATCGCCTTGTTGCGCCAGGCGGGCTGGGATGGGCCGATCTGGCTGCACGGCGCGCTTATCCCACTCTGCCAGATCTACGAGGCGCGCGGCGTGGCGCTCGGCGATCTGCGGCCAGCCACCGCCGCGGCGAAGGGCGAACTGACGGGCGCCATTGTGCTGGCGCCGCCTGGCGCGGTCGCGGACCGCTGGGCACGCCGCTTGGCCGATCCGGTGGTCGCGATGGCGTCAGGCTGGATGCGCGTGCGGCAGCGCGCGAAGTCACGCGGGGTGGAGCTGCCGCTGGTGATCTCGGACCACGCCGACTGGGATGAACTGAACGCCACGCTGGACGAGGTCGGGGCGCCCGAGGTGTGGGTCACGCACGGCCGCGAGGAGGCGCTGATCCACGCCGCCGGGACCCGCGGCATCAAGGGACGGGCGTTGCGGCTGGTCGGCTACGGTGAGGAGGATGAGGCGGAAGCGACGGCGGAAGCAGGGGCGCCGTCATGAACGTGTTTTAGTTGCACCGGCGAAGCGCCCCCACAACTGTCATTCCCGCGCAAGCGGGAACCCAGAGCCTGCCCCGAGCGAAGGCCGGGGGCCGCAAGTGCGGTGACGCCCACCTGGGTTCCCGCGTGCGCGGGAATGACAAAAATGGGCACCGCCACTAGCTCTCGGTGGATCGTGCCTTTTTCCAAACTTCGAAATCGCGCTTGGCATCATCCCCGGCCAACGGAAACAGGCCGACCAGGCTGCGCCCGCGTGCGACTTCCTCTTCGGCGAACGTCTCGTAGAGCGTCGTGGCCAACGCCTCCTCGGCCACTTCATCTACAATGTCGGGCGGGATCACCACGACGCCATCGCAGTCGCCGACTATGATGTCGCCCGGATACACCGCGACACCGCCGCAGCCTATCGGCAGATTGAGGTCCACCGGATGGTGCGCGATCGGGCTCGGCGGCGACGATGGGCGGCGGTAGTAAGCGGGCAGCCCGGTCTTGAAAATCCCCTCGGAATCACGCAGCCCGCCATCGGTCACGATGCCGGCGCAGCCGCGCGCCTTCAGCCGCCCGACATAGAGATCACCGGCCGATGCCGCGCGCGCGTCGCCCCGTGAGTCGACGACAAGCACATGACCCGGCGGACATGTCTCCATCGCCTGGCTCTGGATCTGGCCGCGGGGACCGCGCGCGCCCGGCCCGTCCTTGTCCTCGCGCGACGGGATGAAGCGCATGGTGAAGGCGATGCCGACCATGCGCGGGATGTCGGGGCGCACCGGCCACACATCCTGCATGAACATGCTGCGCAGCCCGCGCCGGTTCAGCGCGCCGGTCAACGTCGATGTCCCGACGCGCAGCAATGCGTTACGGGTCTTCGGCGACAGTTCGCTCATGTGGTTCCTCCCACCTGGACCGGCCGGCGTGGTTTCATCGGCGCGGCGCGGATGCTGCTCAGATCGATGTCCGGCATGGCCACGCTCAGTTGGCGCAATATGCCGTTGGCCAGTTCGTTATAGCTTGCGAAGTTGCGTTGCAGGCGTTCACGCCACCTTTGCATTCCGCCATTGGAGTGCAGTTCGAATGCCGACTCGCGCGCATCCAGCGCCGACGACACATGATCCCACGCCATTTGCAACAGCGCGGCACGCTGCGTCGCGGTGTAGCCGCCGCCGCCAAACGATTCTTCCAGCCCCGCGGCCACCTCGGGTGCCGCGAGATCGCGATCGGTCGGCGCGACGACAAGCGAGGAACCTGGAATGATGCGCAGCACCTCGCTCATGCGCGGGCGCGCCTTCAGCATGGCGATGCTGCCGGCGGCGAGGTGGCATTGGTTGGGATAGCAGTATCCCTCCGGCGTGAATTGCGGATCGCGTTCGGCGGCGACCTGGCAGCTTCGCACCATCTGTACGTCGGTGATCAGGTCGAGCAAATACTCGATCGTGGCGTCGTGCGACATCAGCCCCATTGCATGCGTGCAGGCCAGCGCCAGGCCCAACGTGAATTCCGCCTTCGCCAGCCAGCAATAGAGCTGGTGCCAGAACAGCCAGCGCGCGATCAGCTCCGGCGACGGATCCACCAGGAACACGCGCTCCCACGGCACGAACACATCGTCGAGCCACATCTGCCCGTCCAGTTCGTCATAGCGACTGCTGAGCGGCGCGGCGAACGGGTTGGCGTCGCGCGTCGCAATCCTGCGGCAGATGATTGTGATGCCCGGTGCATTGACCGGCACCACGAACGTGGCGCGGTGCCCGTCGTAATCGACGCCGCAAAGCGCGCCAATGTAGACGTCTTCGGCGTAGGCGGGGCTGGTGTGCATGCCGATCTTGCCGCGCAGAACCACACCGGAGTCGGTTTCGCGCACAATGCGCAGCGCGGCGCGTTCGGCCGGATCGGGGCGCATGCGATAGCCGATGGTCGCGGCGCCCGCGGAAAACGTCAGGAAACGGCCGGTGCGGGCGATGTGCTGTCGGTAGGCTTCCGCATTCTCGATCTGTTGCGCGGACGCATTGCGCTGCTGCACTTCGCCGAGCACGCCGAGAGCGATCAGGTGGCCGTAGGCGGGTGTGTGCGTGATGTTGCCGGCGCCGAGGAATGTCGTCGCCGCGAAGCAGCGGCCCATGCCGATGAGGTCATCGGCGCGTGTGGGCAGCACGTAGCCCCATGGGACGCCATCGCCCGTCAGCACGATGTCGCGCCACGTCGGATCGAAGTGCCGGTCGTACCAGGCGACGTATTCGTTTACCACGGCGCGCGTGGCGGGATGGGTGGTGACATCCTCCACCGAGCCTTCGCCGATCACCCAGATCTTGCGCCCGTCGCGGAGTGTTTCGCGGTACGCGGCGCCTGTGCGCAAGTCCCCCACCTCACCCTGCCCTCTCCGCCCCCAGGGGCGGAGAGGAAGTTTGGGCGGAGCGGATCGCGTGCCAGATGCGATCGCTGGTGGCCGGCATGTCGAGTTCGCGCACGCCGAGCGGCTCCAGTGCGTGCATGATCGCGTTCATCACCGCGGGCATCGCGCCGACACAGCCGGCCTCGCCCGCGCCCTTGGCGCCAAGCGGATTTCCCGCCGTCGGCACCGGATTGGAGACGATGCGGATGCTGCACATGTTGTCGGCGCGCGGCATGCAGTAGTCCATGAAACTTGCAGTCAGCAACTGGCCGGAGTCCGGCTCGTAAACTACCTGTTCCATCAGGATCTGGCCAAGGCCCTGCGCCACGCCGCCATGAATCTGCCCCGCCAACGTAAGCGGATTGATCACTGTGCCGACGTCATCGACCACCAGATAGGATTGCAGAGCAACGGCGCCGGTGTCGGGATCGATCTCCACTTCGCAGACATGACATCCGTTGGGGAACGTGTTGAGCGACGGCGCGTAAGTGGCGTGCTCGTAGAAGCCTGGCTCCATGCCGGGCGGCAGACGCGCCGGCTGGAATGCCGCGCGCGCCACGTCCTTCAGCGCCACGCCCCGATCGGTGCCCGCGACGCTGAACTTCCCCTCGGCAAACTCGATGTCGGCTTCCGCTGCCTCCAGCAGATGCGCGGCGATCCGCCTGCCCTTGTCGATGATCTTCCCCGCGGCCAGCGTCAGCGCCGAACCGCCGACGACCATGGAACGCGAACCATTCGACCCCATGCCGAAGGCGACGCGGTCGGTGTCACCGTCGATGAACTGCACCTCGTTCGGATCGATGCCGAGCTGCCCGCACAGGATCTGCTTGAATGCAGTCTCGTGACCCTGCCCGTGCGTCTTTGTACCCATCAGCAGAATTGCACTGCCGCTCGGCTGGAAACGAATCTCCGCGTATTCCGGCGTTGGACCGGCCGCCTGTTCGATCGCATTGGCAAAGCCGAGGCCGCGCAGCATGCCGTGCGCACGTGATGCCTCGCGCCGCACAGCAAAGCCGGCATGATCGGCGGCCAGCAACGCCGTCTCCATGTTACGGCTGAACTGACCGCAATCGTAGAACGGGCCGAGCGCCGTCTTGTACGGCATCCTCGCATCGGGTATCAGATTTCGACGGCGCAACTCGATCGGGTCGATGTTCAGTTCGCGCGCCGCGGCCTCCATCGCGCGTTCAATAAAGTAGCTTGCCTCCGGCCGGCCGGCGCCGCGATAGGGCGCGGTCGGGCTGGTGTTGGACAGCACCGCGTCGATGGTCACGCAGGCGGCCGGGATGTCGTACATGCCGACCACGGTGCCGATCTGGCCGAACGGCGTGAGCAACTGACGATCGGATGCGATGTAGGCGCCGATGCTGGCGAGCATGTGCAGCCGCAGCCCGATGATTTTTCCGCCCGCATCGAATGCCAGTTCGATCGTGCCGACGTTGTCGCGCCCGTGCTCGTCCGCCATTAGCACTTCGGAACGCTCGCAGCGCCACTTCACCGGCCGTTCGATCTTGCGCGCAGCCCACAGGGTCAGCCGGTGTTCGACATACTGCCAGCCCTTCGCGCCAAATCCGCCGCCGACGTCGTGGCAAACCACGCGCACGCTGCTCTCCGGCACCTTGAACACCATATTGGCGAGCATGTTGCGCACGCGGTGCGGATAGTTCACGTCGGCGTACAGCGTGTAGCGACCTTCAGCGGGATCGTAGATGCCGATCGCACCGCGTGGTTCCATGTACTGCGCTTGGACGCGCGTGATCACGTAGCGGCGCTTGACGACGTGCGCCGCCTGAGCGAACGCCGCCTCCGTTGCCTGACGGTTGCCGCGCTCGGTGGTGTGCGAGATGTTGTCCCGGTTCTCGTCCCACACGCGCGGTGCGTCGGGTTCGGCCGCATCGGCGACCGACGTCACGGCGGGCAGCGGCTCATAGTTCACGGCGACAAGTTCCGCGGCATCCTTGGCCTGCGCCAATGTCTCGGCGATCACCATCGCCACCGGATCACCGACATAGCGCGTGCGATCCACCACCAGCGCCGGACGCTGCGGTGCGAACATCGGCGAGCCGTCGCGCTTCTTTCGCGGCATCGCCGCCTTCGGCATCGCAATGCCGTCGTTCGCGTAGTCGGTCCCGGTGTAAACCGCGAGCACGCCCGGTGCGCGCGATGCGTCGTCGGTGCTGACTGACCGGATCAGCGCGTGCGCGTGCGGCGAGCGCACAAACACGCACCAGGTCTGCCGATGCAGCGTCTGATCGTCCTGGTAGCGTCCCTTGCCGGTGAGCAGCCGCAAGTCCTCGACGCGACGGATCGGCTGGCCGACGCCGAACTTCATCGTGGCGTTGGAGGCCGCAATGTCGTCCATCTCAGCCAATGACGGCCATGAAATCCGCCTGCACCAGCGCGCGGCTGTCAGCCGGCAGCGGCTGCGTGTGCCGCGCCGGCCGCGCGTCCAGATCGGGGAACATCTTTACCCATTCGTCGTTCAGGGCAGCGCGCTGCTTCGCCGGATCCTTTACCCAGAATGTGATCTTGATGATGTCATCGACGGTGCCGCCGGCAGCCTCGATGTCATGGCGGATGTAGCCGAACACGTTCGCGACCTGCTGCTCCAGCGTCGGCGGCAGCTCGCGCGTGCCGGGATTGGTCCCGCCGATCACGCTGGAGACGACGATGTTGCCGATACGGCTGGCGTTGGGGATCGGATTCTCGTGACGGGCGCGCGACCCGTTGACGCTCTTACGCTTTGCCATGGTGGGCCTCACTCCAGTTCTTGTTCTGTCGTCATGCCAGTTGTTGTTCTGTCGTCCCGCATTCCAAAAGCGTCAGCCCCGCATTCCAAGACGACGTCATCCCCGCGAAAGCGGGGACCCAGACCGCGTCATCGGCGCGCGACGCCTGGGTTCCCGCTTGCGCGGGAATGACGGTGATGGATCAGGCAGTGACCGGCTGCTTGAACACCGGCACGTCTTCCGTCCTGTCCTGCAGCGCATCCGGACCTTCGGTCGGCACCTGCACCGCGAAGTTCAGCGCACCGTCGATGTCGCCTTCCCACACCTCGCGCGGCAACTCGTACAGCAGTTCGACCCCATAACCGTTCGGATCGCGGATATACAGGCTGTGGGTCATGCCATGCTCGACGCGCCGGTCGAATTTGACGCCGCGCTCCTGCAGATAGGCGAGCTGCTTCAGCCATGCCTCGCGATCCGGCAGGGCGATGGCGATGTGGCTGATCGCGCAGGGCATGCCGTGCATGGACCACTCGGCAGGAGGGGGCGGCAAATTCCGATTCTCGATCAAGGCGACGTCGTGATGGCTCATAGCGCCGCCACCGTGATCGCCGCTGTAGAAGCGCATCTTCGGCGGGTTCGGACGTGTCGGCGTGGCGTGGATTTCGCCGACCTGCTTGAACCCCACGACCTCGGTCCAGAACTGGTGCGACTCCTCGATGTCGCGCACATTCAGGACCAGATGGTTGAGACCGACAGGCGTGACTGCCCCGTGATGTGCCTTGGGACTGGTGGTGTCGTGGGTCATTTGAACGCTTCCTTCGAGTGAGACGTGATTGTTCCATGCTCGACAGCATGCGAAGTGGCCAACTAGACTACAGGCGGTATGTCGGGCGCAAGAACGGTCGGCCCACCGACCGCCCGCCTGCCGAAGACGCCGCCCGATCGATGTCGGATGAATGGTGCAACGATGAAATACAGCAATGATCAAATCCTGACCAGCCATGTCGGCAGCCTGCCACGTCCCGATACGCTGATCGAGGCTAACCGCGCGCGGCAGTCGGGCGAGCCCATCGATGAAGCGCACTTCACGGCGCAGCTTGGCGCCGCCGTGGCGGACGTGGTGCGTCGCCAGAAGGAGCTTGGCGTCGATGTGCCCGGCGACGGCGAGTTCGGCAAGTCGATGGGCCACCGCGTCAACTACGGTGCGTGGTGGAGCTACTCCTTCAATCGGCTGGACGGGCTCGAACTCGGCGGACCCGGCCTGTACGAAATGCCGGCGCGACGGGCGCGTCCCGGTGAGATCGTGCTCACCAGCTTTGCCGACCGTCGCGACCGACAACGTTTTGCGGCGGCCTACGCCGATCCGGAATCGGGCATCACCACAGGGCCGCGCGCGCGCAACTGGCCGGTCTGCATCGGCGCGCTGAGCTACAAGGGCCATGCGGCGATCGCGGCCGACATTGCCAACTTCAAGGCGGGGCTTGCGGCTTGCGGCATCGAGGAAGGTTTCATGACCTCGATCGCCCCAGGCAGTGCGTCTCGTGTCGGCAACACGTATTACAAGACAGACGAGGAGTTCCTGTTCGCATGCGCGGACGCCATGCGCGAGGAGTACAAGGCGATCATCGATGCCGGACTGATATTGCAGCTTGACGACCCCTCGATCGCGGAGAACTGGGACCAGGTCAATCCCGAGCCGACCGTCGAGAACTACCGGCAATTTTCCATGCGGCGCGTCGATGCGCTGAACCACGCGATCAAGGGGCTGCCGCGCGATCGCATCCGGTTCCATTTGTGCTGGGGAAGCTGGCATGGCCCGCACACCACTGACATCCCGATGCGCGACATCGTCGATGTCATGCTGGCGATCGATTGCGGCGCCTACTCGTTCGAGGCCGGCAACGTGCGCCACGAACACGAATGGAGCGTCTGGCACGATGTGAAGCTGCCCGACGACCGACTGATCCTGCCGGGTGTCGTGAGCCACGCGACCAACGTGGTCGAACATCCGGAGCTGGTGGCCGAGCGGATCGTGCGGTTCGCCGATCTGGTCGGAAAGGAGCGCGTCATTGCGTCCACCGATTGCGGCCTGGGCGGACGGGTGCACGCGGATATCGCCTGGGCCAAGCTGGATGCGCTGGTCCAGGGAGCACGCCTGGCGAGCGCCCGGCTCTGGCATCGCGGGGTGGCGGCCTGACAACGGCGTGGTTCAACAAGGAGTGACCGCATTGCCGGTGCTCGGCGCGTCAGTTACCGTTCGGCCACGCCGACCGGTCGCGGCTGCTACACGGGCCGCCGGCGTACGATAGTTTTTCCGGCCGCCGCAAAAGTCTCTGCCACCGACGATAACGAACCGGGCCGCCCGCGTCGCCGCCATGCGGGCGAGGATGAGGAGGTGCCCCCATGCTCGAACTTCTCGATCGGCAACAGAAGCTGACCGCCAATCAGTGGAAGATCGCCCTCGCCGCGACGATTGGCGACATGGTCGATTTCTTCGACTTCTTTCTGATCGGGTTTGTGCTGGCATTCATTATCGGGGATTGGCATCTGACCTATGGGCAGTCAGGGATGATCCTGCTCGCCTCCGGCATAAGCGCGCCCTTTGGTTCGCTGTTCTGGGGCTGGATGGCGGACAAGATCGGCCGCCGCAAGGTCATGATCGCCACCGTGCTCAATTTTTCGCTGGCTACCGGCGCGATGGCCGTGACCCCCGACGGGGCATGGATCTACCTCGTCATCTGCCGCTTCATCGTCGGTCTGGGCGTAACCGGGCTCTACTCGGTCGATATCACGATGGTGCAGGAATTCGTGCCAGCTTCCAAGCGCGGTTGGCTGACCGGGCTGACCACGACGATGTTGCCAGTCGGCGTGCTGCTGGGGGCGTTTCTGGGGGCGTACGCAACGCCATACATCGGCTGGCGCGGCCTGTTCGCGGTCGGACTGCTGCCCGCGGCGCTGACACTTTACATCCGAGCCTGGGTCCCGGAATCGCCGCATTGGCTGATGCGCATGGGACGCTTCGAGGAGGCGCGTCACTCGCTCGCGTGGGCGTTGCAGGTTGAGCCCACTTCCATCCCATTGCCGACCACGGCGCCGGCGATCGAGCGCACCCGCTGGATCGAGCTGTTCAAATACCCGCGCAGCATCGTTGTCGGATGCCTAACCGGCCTGACCCAGACCGGAGGGGTCGCGCTCACGTTGTGGATGGTGACGCTGTTCGTGATGGTGCTGGGAATAACCGCACCTGAGGCATCGAAGCTGGCGATCTGGATCAGTCTGGCGGCGGTTGCCGGCCGCTTCTTCTGCTCGTGGATCTCCGATGCGATGGGCCGCCGCGCCTCGGGCGTGTTGAGTTGCGTCGTGGCGGCGGTGTTCATGTCGCTGGCCGGCTATCTGCACAGCGTCTTCGTCGGCGGCGTTTCGATGTTCTTCCTGATGATCGTGCTGCAGAACTTCTTCGGCAGCGGCAACTATTCAATCGTCGGGCCGTACATGGGTGAGCTGTGGCCGTCGCGGCTGCGCGGCAGCGGGATGGGCCTGGTGTATGGTGTTGGCAACCTTGGAAAATTCATCGGCCCGGCCGGGCTGGCGCTGATCGCGGGATCGTCGAACTTCGTCGCACCGAAGGCGACGCTCGACGCGATCATACCGGCGTTCAACTATTTCGCCTTTTGGTATGTGCTTGGCGCCGTTGCCTTCTGGTTCATCGGCTTCGAGACGCGCGGCCGTTCGCTCGAGGAGATCGATGCCAGGCTGTCTGACCCCGCTTCATCGTCGAGGAGTGCTTCGGCGGTTCGTGTTACTAATTGACCCGCAAGGGGTGGCTGGCCGGGACGAGCCCGGCCATGACACCGCGAGCCTTTGCTTACCGCTACCGCGCCTGCTGGATCGCCGACAGAATCCACCGGCCGCCCGGCGAACGAATGAAGGTCCACAGTTCGGTGGCCGTGACGTGCTCGGTGGGGCTGCCGTCAACGACGCGGCCGGACGCGTCGCGCGTCACGTCGATCATCGAGAACCGCATCGCCACCGTCGCATACTCGCGATCGCCCTCGCGCCAGGCCTGCGCCAGGTCGCCCTGCAGCAGGCGCACGTCGGTGACCTCGTTGCGCACCCCCTGACTGGTCTGCGCGGCCAACTGTTCGGCGAAGTAGCTCAGCATCTCGGGCGTCGCCAGCGGGCGCAGCGCATTCAGATCCTGCCGGCTCCAGGCAGCCTGGATGTTCTGCAACAGCCGCTCGTACTCCTGATAGTCCTGCGGGCCGATCTGGATCGGTGGCGGCCCCGCCGGCCCGCCGGCGCCTCCCATCGGGCCGGGGCCCGGAGTGGCGCCACGGGCAAAAATGCCCGGTCCGCCGGCGAAGGCGGGCGATGGCCCGCGGAACCGCCGGATCAGGAACCGGACCAGCAGCACGAGCAGGAAGATCTGCAGCAGGAAGCCCAGGAACCCGCCAAATCCCAGCCCGCCGCCGAAGAAGCCATGGCCAAACAGCAGGCCTCCGATGCCGGCGCCGATCAGGCCGCCCATCAGCCCGGACATGAAGCCGGAACTCCGTCCAAAACCGGAGCCGAAGCCGGGCGAGGGGGAGGCAAACCCAGGCGAGGGACTGTTCGGCGTCATGCTGCGCTGCATCGGCTGGGCCGAATAGGGGGCGGTATTGGTGGACGGCGGCGCCGACCATGTCATGCTGCCGCGGCTGCCGAACGAGCCTCCGCCGCCGGCGCGTGCATCGGCCAGACCGGGCGCGAGCGCCAGGCTCAGCGCGGCGACGGCGGCTAGCAGACGCGGTGTGCGACGCATGGTGGTGTCCCGCTGTTTTGTGAGCATGCCGCTAATATGGTGATGCGGCGGGTCAGCCGCCAGCCATGGTCATGCCGTCCACGCGCACCGTCGGCGAGTCGGTGCCGCGCCGGAAGCGCAGGTCGTTGGCGGGCGTCAGGCTAGCAAACATGCCGAGCAGGTTGCCTGCGATGGTAATCTCGGCGACTGGCTCGGCAATCGCTCCGTCGCGGATCATGAAGCCGGCGGCGCCGCGGCTGTAGTCGCCGGTCACGCCGTTCACACCCATGCCGATCAATTCCGTCACGTACAGCCCAAGCTTGATGTCCGCCATCAGTTCGACCGGCGTGAGACTGCCGGCGGCGAGGTACAGGTTGGTCGGCGACGGCGAGGGCGGCCCGCCGGTGCCACGCACGGCGTGGCCGGTGGAGTGCAATCCCAGCTGCCGGGCCGAACGGCTGTCCAGCAGCCATGTGGTCAGCACGCCATCGTCGATCAGCGCGCGGGCAGCGGTTGGCGTGCCCTCCCCGTCGAACGTGCGCGAACGCGGGCCACGGACGCGGCGCGGATCGTCGCGGACGACGATGCCGGCTGCGAAGATGCGCTGGCCGAGCTTGTCCTTCAGGAAAGAAGTGCCGCGGGCCACCGAGGCGCCGTTGATCGCGCCGGCCAGATGGCCCAGCAGACCGCCGGCGACGCGCGGGTCGTAGATCACCGGCAGCTTCGCGGTACTCGGCCGGGCCGGATTGAGCCTGGCAATCGCGCGCTCCGCCGCACTGCGCCCGATTGCCGCGGGATCGTCCAGATCGGCGAGATGGATGGTCGAGTGGTAGTCGTAGTCGCGCTGCATCCCCGTGCCGGCGCCGGCGATTGCCGAGGCGGACACCGAGTGACTGGTGCGGACCAGACTGCCGGCGAACCCGGCGGAGGTGACCAGGAACGCCTCGGTTCGGCCGAAGCCCGCCTCGGCTCCTTCCGAATTGGTGATGCCTGGCACCGCGAGCGCCGCATCTTCGGCCGTGGCCGCCCGGGCTACCAGCGCCTCGGTTGCCGGCTCGCTCGCGTCTTCCAGGTCCAGCGCGGCGGGCTCCGGTGGCGCGGCGGTGTCAGCCAGGCCGGCATAGGGGTCCTCCGGCACAACGCGGGCCATGGCGACCGCGCGCTCGGCCAATTCCTTGAAGCTGGATGGCGCCACAGTGCTGGAGGAGACGATGGCGGCGCGCCGGCCGAGGAACACCCGCAGGCCAAGGTCCTGGCCTTCCGAACGCTCGACGTGCTCGGTCTTGCCGAGCCTGCGCTGCACCGACAGCGATGTGCCGGAAATGAGCACCGCATCGGCTGCATCCGCCCCCGCGGAACGCGCGCGGGCGATCAGGTCGGCGAGGAGGTCAAGAGCGTTGGCGGCCATGGCTGGGCTCCACTGGTGCGTCCGGAGATGTGCTTTTCAGGCCAGCACCACAAGCGACGAATAAGGCGCGAGCTTCCGATCCACTGTGTAGAGGTGGACAGGCTCCGTGATGGCTTGAGCCAAAAGTATCCGATCGAAAGGATCACGGTGATGCATGGGTAAATCCGAAACTATCGAGGCGGATTGCCAGCGGATCAGCAATTCGCCGAAGCCACGCACCAGTGCCTCCTTGGCGATGGTCTCCGCCCGGACTGCGAAGTCAGGTCGTCCAAGCCGCGTCTTGATCGCAACCTCCCAGATGCTTGCCGTGCTGAACAGGATGTCATTGGCCGGGTCCTCGATCGCATCGCGGGCTGAACCGCCCAACCGATCCGGGTCACTGAGCGCCCAGAGAAGCAGATGGGTATCCAACAGGAGACGCATCAACGCCCTTCGAAGGCGGCCAGAATCTCGTCCGGCAGTGGATCGTCGAAGTCGTCAGGAACACGGAACTGCCCGGCAAGCGTCCCGAGCTTACGTCGCTCCTGCTTCCTCTCGATCGGTACCAGCCGTGCGACAGGCTTTCCCGCCTTTGCGATGATGACCTCTTCACCCGCCACCGCAGCGTCGAGCAGACGGGACAATTGGCTCTTCGCAGCGTGGATATTGACCGTGGGCATACCAGGACCCTTGCAAGCTTAGCTAGCCTTAGTCCCGATGCTGCGCACAATCAAGCAGCCAGCTTCTCCACGATATCGGCCAGCCCTGGCACCCGTTCGGCCGGCCCCAGCACCGCCAGCGTCGGCGCCGCGCGGAACAGACGGGCGGCGGCGCGGCATACATCCTCGGTGGTCACCGCGTTGAGCTTGCCCACCGTTTCCTGGATCGGCACCACCCTGCCGAACACCTGAAGCTGCCGGGCGAGCTGCTCGCAGCGGCTGCCGGTGCTCTCCAGCGACATCAGCAGGCTGGCCTTCACCTGGGCCCGTGCCCGCGCCAGCTCCTGCTCGGTCACCGCCGTCTGCACCTTCCGCAGTTCCTCGAGCGTGACCGGGATCAGCTCCTCTGCCTCGCTTTCGCCGGTGCCGGCATAAATGCCGAACAGCCCGCCATCCAGGAAGGGCGAGCTGAAGGAGTAGATCGAATAGACCAGCCCGCGCTTCTCGCGCACCTCCTGGAACAGCCGCGACGACATGCCGCCGCCCAACAGGGTGGAGAGCAGCAGAATCGGGTAATAGTCGCGCTCGCCGTAGCCGGCCGATGGGAACCCCAGCACGATGTGCACCTGGTCAAGCTCGCGCGCCTCGCGGAACTCGCCCCCGCCGTAGCTCGCCGGCAGCATCGCAGGCAACGGATCGTTCGCCAGATCCGTGAAATGCGTATTCACCAGATCGAGCACCTGCCCGTGGGTCAGCGCCCCGGCGGCTGCCACCACCACATTGGAGGCGCTATAGTGGCGGCGCATGTAGCCGGTCAACATCGTCCGCGGCATCGCGCGGATGCTGGCCTCGGAGCCAAGCACCGGCCGGCCGATCGGCTGCGCGGGATAGGCGCATTCCTGGAAGCGATCGAAGATGATGTCGTCCGGCGTGTCGTTCGCCTGGCCGATCTCCTGTAGGATCACGCCCCGCTCGCGTTCCAGCTCTTCGGGCTCGAAGGTCGAATGGGTCAGAATGTCGCCGATGATGTCGGCGGCGAGCGCGGTATCCTCCTTCAGGACCTTGACGTAGTAGGCGGTCTGCTCGCGCGCAGTGTAGGCGTTGATGTGGCCGCCGACGGCTTCGATCTCCTCGGCGATCTCGGCGGCCGTGCGCCGTTCGGTACCCTTGAAGGCCATGTGCTCGAGGAAGTGGGAGACGCCGTTCTCGGTCTCCTGTTCGTGGCGTGAGCCCGTCGCGACATAGGCGCCGAGCGAGACGGTCTCCACCCGCTCCATCCGTTCGGTGACGACGGTCAGGCCGGACGGAAGGCGGGTGAGCTGGATGGCTTCATTCACTTGGATCAGGTTCCTTGGTTGAGCGCGCAGTGTATCGGCACCCGATATGGGGCCGCCAGAGGCCCGCCACAGGCCCCGGCGCGCCGATTCCCCCGCCCAACGAAAAAGCGGCGGGGAATGACCCCCGCCGCCGGTTTTCGCGGAGAGCCGCAATGGGCTCAGAAGTTGACCACGTTGCCGATCAGGAAGGTCTGCCCCTTGATGCTGTTGTTCGCACCCGACCCGATCGCGCCGGTGACGAAGTTACGATCGGCCTGGTACTGGTCCATGTAGAGATATTCGGCAAACGCGGTGAAGCCAGGCGCTAAGGTGTAGCTGAAGCCGGTGCTGAGGCCTCGGGCCCGCAACTGGGATATGCC
>DATMND010000313.1:0-9913 GCA_035569235.1 Acetobacteraceae bacterium
CAGGCCCGGCCTGCTGACCGGTACGGCTCAGGGCCTGAATGCGGATTTCAGCGGTGTCGGGACCTGGAACCTGTCAGGCGCGCAGTTGACCTTGGCCGGGCTGCTGACCGTCGACGGCACGCTGAGCACCTCCCTTGCAAGGGTTACCGCCGGCTCCGTGGCGGTCAATGCCGGCGCGACACTCTCGGGCAGCGGGACCGTGACCGGAGCAATCACCGACAACGGCACGATCATGGCAAGCGGTGGGTTGCTGACGCTCTCCGGCGCTGTCGGCGGTACCGGTCTGCTGCAAATTGATGTCGGTGCAACGCTCGATGTCAAATCGGCTTCGGCCGGTGAGACGATTTCGTTCTTGGGCGGCACCGGCACCCTGGTTGACCATCAGGGCGGCACGATCGGAGCCGCCATCTCCGGCTTCGTTGCGGGTGATACCATTCATCTGAGTTCATTGGCCCTCGCTCCGGGTGCCGCGGCCACGATCGCCGGGGGCGTGCTGACGGTAACAAGCGGCGCAACAAGCGAGACACTGAACCTTACAGGGGTCAGCAATGCCACCATCTTCAGCGTGACAGCGGACGCCAGTGGCATCGGGACGGATGTCACCATCGGTGCCGCATCGCCGCCTCCCGTCAGCACGCCGCCTCCTAGCAGCGCGCCGCCGGTAGCGGCACCGCCACCCCCCAGCAGCACGCCGCCAGCGCCGCCGCCGCCGGCCCCCGGCAGTACACCGCCGGCGGACGTCGCCGCCTTCGATACCACTACCAACCAGCCCGTAGCCGCGGTCGGACAAGCCTATCCCGGGCCTGTCGCCGGCCTGCAGAACGAATACATCAACATCACGAGCGACAACCTGAACGTCACGACGAGCACACCCAACTGGTTCGTCCATACGGGCAGTGGAGACGATGCAATCGCGGTGAACAGCGGCACCAACGTGCTGGACGGTGGCACTGGCTCGAACTTCCTGACCGGCGGCAGCGGGACGGATACGTTCTTCGTCGATGACCGTGCCGCGCCGGCCGACATCTGGAGCACAGCGGTCGGCTTCCATGCGGGCGATGCCGCGACGATCTGGGGTGTCACGCCGCAGGATTTCGGTCTTGCCTGGGTGGATGGCCAAGGTGCCGCCGGTTTCCCTGGCCTGACATTGCATGCCACGGCCGCTGGCAGGCCGACGGCATCGCTGACGTTGGCCGGCTATAGCCAGGCCGATCTGAGCAATGGCCGTCTCTCGGTCACTTTCGGCACCGACCCAGCCAGCGGCAGCGCTTACATGTTTGTGCACGGCAATAGCTGAACCCGCCGCTGATTGGTTGTTGCGCCCACCCGGTATATAGACCAGACGGGCGTTGCAGACCTTGAGTGCATGGCGGCGCGTATCGCCGGCGTCCGCGATCATCGCGCGTGATGGCCCCACGCATTCGTCCAGGTGGTCGAGGATCGCGCCGCTTCCAATCAGGACCTCGCCGTTGTCCAGCACCAAGGTCGGCACCCGGCGCAACGGATTGAACGAGGCGATCCGATCCGCGTCGCCGAACGTCGACCAAGGGCGATGTTCGTAGTCGATGCGATACAGCCGCAGCGCAATCGCAACGCGCCGGACGAACGGGGAGTCGTATTGGCCGATCAGGATCGTCGAGCGTTTCTCTTACAATTGTGCGAACGTTCAGTTTCAGAACAGTGAACCTCCGGCCGGCACGGCAGGCGCATCAGCGGCTGCCCGACCCGGATCCTGGAACCCTCGCGCACACCTTCGGACAACACGAACCCGTCCGGCGCGAAAACGATAATCGTCGATCCGTGCTGGAACCACCCCATCTCGTCGCCTTTGGACAAAGGCACGTCCAAGGGCACGGTTCGTGTGCCGCCGCGGCGGATGTCCAGGTTCGCAGCCAAAAAGCTGAGACGGATGCCTGCCACCAATATGGCCGCGACGGGGACCAGTGTGATCGCATGGCCAGTGCGGGAAAGCCTGATGCGGATCGGGGCCCTCTCGTTCCTGCAGAACAGCCGTTCGATCCGCTTGAGCGCGATCGGATTGACGTTCCAAGTGTCGCCGGAGATATAGGTGACCGATTCCACACGGCAGTCATGCGGTGCATGGAAGTGGTGATACATGGTCGATGTAAGCCGAAGTGTCACATAGCGTCCGTTTCGGTAGAGGGCGGCATGTTCGTCGTCACCGAGCAGGTCTTGGATTCGATAGGGAAAGCCCTTTATCTGCAGAACCTTGTCGCCTTGCACCGCTCCCGATGCCCCGACAATCGCATCGCACGGACTGACCAGAAGCTCCGGGTCGGCGTCGATTTGGCGTGCCCCGTCCCTGAGCCGACGGACGAAGCAATCATGCAGGCTGCGGAAGCGATTATCTCGCGCATCGCTCAAATCAAGATCGGAAAACAGGCGCCAGGCACCGATCGACAGATCACGGATCAGTGGATGTTCGAGTTGGCTGAACCAGCCGAAGAAGCGGGTTGCCAATCGCCGTGGGATACGATTGGTCAGCAGGAAATTGATGTCTTCCTGCTGGGTAATTTTAGCAATCGCGGAACGCAGCATTTTCATGCTATCGGCCCGCCGCCACAGCAGGGTGCGCGACAGCCATGCAACTGACCGGGCTTGCAGCCTATGTCGCCGGCGCGGCGGCATCCACCTATTTGCTCGTCACGATCAAGCGACGGCTTGAATTGTCGCTGGCAAAGCATCGGTCGCTGGCCGGACATTCCCGACTGGCACGGCGGATTGCGTCGTTGATTCCATTTTACGAATACGACGACCATCGCTTCTTCCGCTCGGACGATCCGCCGGAGAAGGTGGCTGCTCAACGGCGGGATGGTTTTCTGCGTCTTTCTGCCCTGTACAAGGACAGATTCGCACGGACCAGCGCGCTGACAGCCACGGTCCAGACGGGAGTTTCCGACCTTCAGTTCATCACAGCCTATCGCGTTCCCTTTCAGTACAGCCGCATCGTTCGCCAACATCTCGCCGCCGGCTCCATCCTTGCAGCATCGTCTGGCGTCACGGTCAGCGACCTCGACGGCAATGTCCTGTATGATCTTGCCGGTTCTTATGGTGTCAATCTTCTCGGATACGACTTCTATAAAGAGTGCATTGCCCGCGGCACAGAACGGGTCCGCGACCTTGGTCCCGTGATCGGTTCCTACCATCCCGTCGTCGCCTACAATGTCGAGCGTCTGCAGCAGATTTCCAGGCTGGACGAAGTTTCCTTCCATATGTCCGGCACCGAGGCGGTGATGCAGGCGGTCCGCCTCGCGCGCTACCACACACGCCGCTCGCACCTAGTCCGCTTCTGCGGTGCCTATCACGGTTGGTGGAGCGACGTTCAGCCCGGCATCGGCAACCCGTCTGCCGTGCGCGAGACCTACACGCTGGCAGAGATGTCCGAGCACACGCTGCATGTGCTTCGCACGCGCCGGAACATCGCGTGCGTCCTCGTCAATCCGTACCAGGCGCTGCATCCGAATGCGGGCCCTCCGGCAGATTCGTCGCTGGTCGACAGCGGCAGGACGGCGCAGTTCGATCGGCATGCCTACACGCGTTGGCTGCAACAGCTTCGCGCCGTGTGCACCGAGCGCAGGATCGCGATGATCTTTGACGAGATCTTCGTCGGGTTCCGTCTGGCCCTCGGCGGCGCGCAGGAGTATTTCGGCGTCAAGGCGGACCTCGTCACCTACGGAAAGACGCTTGGGGGAGGGCTTCCGGTCGGCGTGCTGTGCGGTCGCCACGACTGGATGAAGCGCTACCGCGATGACCGCCCGGTCGATGTCTGCCTGGCGCGCGGCACGTTCAATGCACATCCCTATGTCATGGGCGCAATGAACGAGTTTCTCCATTGCCTCGAGACTCCACAGATAATGCAACTCTATGAGGACCTGGACGAACTTTGGAACAGGCGGGCCGAACGGCTCAACCGTCTTCTCGACGAGGAGAATCTTCCAATCAGGATGGCCAATCTCTCCTCCATCTGGACGGTGTGTTATACGCGTCCGTCCCGCTACAATTGGATGCTGCAGTATTACCTGCGTGCCGAGGGCCTTGCGCTTAGTTGGGTGGGCACCGGACGCCTCATTTTCAGCCTGAACTACAGCGATGCGGATTTCAACGCCGTGACGGATCGCTTTCTGGCGGCGGCCACGGCAATGGCGCGGGACGGCTGGTGGTCGACCAACGCCGCCACTACGAACAGGTCGATCAGGCGCCAGATCCTCCGCGAGATGCTGGCCAACTATCGGACGCGGCTTCGCCGTCGGTTAGGCACTGCCTGATGGCCGCCTAGCCTGCCGATTGGCCCGGTTACGCCTCCTCGGTCGCAAAGTCGAACAGCTCGCCGCGCAGGAGGTAGCCAGGCGCGCGATAGTACAGCTTTATGTCGTGGAACGGATCGGTGACGATCTTGGCCGCCCAGACCAGGCCCGTCTGCACATCCTTGATCTTGAAGAGAACCACTGTCCGAAACAGCAATCCGAAGATGCCGATTGCAAGCCACAGATAGCCGACGTGCCTGACAAATTCCTTCCACGAGTTATGCGGTTCCACCGTGTGCAGCAGCGTGGGATCGACGAAAAGCAGCAGTGGTGACAACGCCCAGATCGTCATGAGGACGACCTTGCGCCGCAGATTGTAGCCGACCTTGACCGCCTCCTTGTATTCGTGGGTCGCCTGATTGACGATGTCGTAGCACTTGGGCTCGAAGAAGAAGTGTCCGGCCTGCCGGCTTGTCATCGACACCAGCCATCCTGTCAGAGCGGCCACGGCCGGGTCCTTGAACACCAGCACATAGGAAAAAACGAAGCTCATGGCGCTGAGCAGATGGAGCGACTGGTTTATGCGGCTGTGATGATAGTAGCGATGATCGTCCCGCCGCTGAACCCTCAGAACTTCGCGAAAGCTGCTCATCGCAATCCTCTCTCAGCTATCAGGATGAAACTATGCTGCCAGTTCGCTCGCGGGTCCGACACCGCGATCGGACGCATTTGCCGCCCATGCGTCGCTCACCCTGTTACGGCCCGGCAACTTGGCAAACCGGATCAACGAAAAATGTCCGAACGGCGGGATGGGACTCCGCTCGACGAGGTGAACTGACGGCAGACCTGCCGCCCAGTGAAGATAGCGCCCCCAAGGAAACTCGGTTCGCCAACCCAGCCGCCTCGTCAACGGCATCAAAGACTTCTCCAGTGCACCGCGCAGTCCTGCTTCAGCGCCTATGCGACTGGTGATCACGATTTCGCCGCCCGAGCGCACCACGCGGGCGAACTCGTCGAGCGCCCTTTCCGGCTGCGGGACCGCGGTCACCACGTATTGGGCCACGACAACGTCAAACGATTCATCCGGAAAAGTCAGGTTCTCCGCGTCCATGACAGCAAGGCCCTCGACGTGGTCGAGGCGCAGTTTTGCCACGCGATCACGTGCCTTGCGCAGCATCGCGGCCGAGATATCGACGCCGTATATGGAGTTTCCTCTTGCGTATCCGGGAAGCGACAGCCCGGTGCCGACACCGACTTCCAGGATGCGTCCCCCGATGCTTTCCGCTGCGTCGATAGCCGCGCGACGGCCGGCGCTGAAGACTTGTCCGAATATCAGATCGTAAACCGGCGCCCACCGGCCATACGCCTGGACCACCATGTCTGTTTCTATTTCTGATGCCATCGCCCGTCCGGGTGCCGTGCGCATCCACGCGCCGAATCGGCGCGCCGTCACTATGTCGCATCGATCAGGGGTGCACGACACGTGATGGTTTGATGAACTTACCCCGGCACAGCAATCGCCCCGGTTCCGGCCGGGCAGCAGCAGGTCAAGGCAACATTCCCTGAGGTTATCCGCATTGCCGAACGTCGAGCAGGGGCGAACTGTGCTTGGCATTCCTGCCTGGATGGCATATAGTTACCTAGATAGTTAGCCAAACGGAAGACCGGATGAGCCACGAAGTGAGCATCTACGACGCCAAGAACCAGCTTTCGAAGCTGATCGCTCTGGCGGGACAGGGTGAGACGGTGATCATCACCAAGAACAATACGCCGATCGTTAAACTTCTCTACATCGGTCCAAAGAAGCGACCGATTTATGGTCTCAATGCGGGTAATCTTCCGTCTGTCGGACGGGAAGCATTTTCCCCTTTGAGCGACGAGGAAACCAAGGAATTCTATGCCGAATGATACGCCTGCTTTTGGACACGTGCGCGTTCTATTGGTGGGATCGAGGTACTGACATTACAGATGAAGCGCGGCACGTCATCGAAAACGCCAACGAGACGTTCGTCAGCGCTGCCAGCGCCTGGGAGATCATGATGAAGTGGCGCTCCGGCAAACAGCCTGAATTCGCTGGGTTGGCCAGTACCTTCGTGAAGGTCATCGAAGGGCATGGATTCAATCAACTGCCGATCGGCGTTGAACACGCTCTGCAAGCCGCGAGCTTGCCGCTGCATCATCGCGACCCATTCGATCGGATACTGATCGCCCAAAGCCTGATGGAGAACATGCTGATCGTCACTCCGGATGTGGTGTTCGACCAATATGGCGTGAAGCGGATGTGGTGATTGCGCGGGGTTCGGAATTCGCGTCTGTCGCAACCGGATAGGGATGCAAGCCCCGTACTGATCCCGCCATTTTTCCTTGTGATGGCGCGACCCTCCCCCCAACCCCCTCCCGCAAGGAGGGGGAGAATCGCCCACGAGTTGCCTCCGCCTGCCGGCACGCTAGCTTGGCCACTTCCAGTTGGCAGGTGATCGAATGGAATATACCACGCTCGGCAGGACCGGGCTTCGTGTCAGTGTGGCCGGCCTCGGCTGCGGCGGGTTCAGCCGGCTGGGGCTGAACACCGGCGGCACCGAGGCCAGCGCGATCGCGATCATCCATGCCGCGCTCGATCTCGGGGTCAACCTGCTCGACACCGCGGCGCCGTATGCGACCGAAGGCGTGGTCGGCAAGGGGCTGAAGGGCGTGCCGCGCGACAAGGTTGTGATCGCCACCAAATCCTCGGTGGCCCGCGGCGGCGAGCGCTACACGCCGGAACGCGCCGTGGCCAGCCTGGACAACTCGTTGCGCGAGCTTGGCGTCGATTGCATCGACGTGTTCCAGCTGCATGCGGTGCCGCCGTCGGCTTACGACTACGTGCGCGACACGATCGCACCGGCCCTGCTGCGCGAGAAGGAACGCGGCAAATTCCGCTTCCTCGGCATCACCGAGACGTCGCCCAATGACCTCGAGCACGCGATGCTGCAGCGTGCGGTGCCCGACGGCGTGTGGGACGTGGTGATGGTCGCGTTCCATCTGATGAGCCAGAACACACGGGAGAAAGTATTCCCGGCGACATTGCAACATCGCGTCGGCACGCTGCTGATGTTCGCGGTGCGCAGCATCTTCGCCAGCCCCGACCGCGTCGCTGCGGCGATGAAGGAGCTGGCGGCCGCCGGGCAGGTGCCGCAATGGCTCGCCGACACGCCCGACCCGCTCGGCTTCCTGATCCATCCCGGTGGCGCAAGCAGCCTGACCGACGCGGCCTATCGCTACGTGCGGCACGAACCGGGTGTCGATGTGGTGCTGTTCGGCACCGGCGAACAGGCGCATCTTCGCTCGAACATAGCATCGATCCTGAAGCCGCCGCTGCCGCAGGCCGATCGCGACAGGCTCAAGGAGCTGTTCAGTCATCTCAGGGGCGTTGGCCTGGTCTTGCCTCCGCGTGCCCGCGCCGCCGCCGCAAACTAACGGAGCCGCATCATGAAACTCGCGAAGATCGAAGACCTGCACTGTGACGCAGGCTGGCGCACCCTTTCGTTCCTCAAGCTCACCACCGATGACGGGTTGGTCGGCTGGTCCGAATACACCGAGGCCGATGGCAGTCGCGGCCTGACCGGTGTGATCTACGGCCTGGCCGACCCGCTGATCGGCCAGGACCCGCGTCCGGTGCAGCAGATCGCCTCGACCTTGTGGGTGCGTCAGGTGCAGGCGCCGGGCGGGATCAATTCACGCGCCATCGCGGCGATCGAGAACGCGCTACTGGACATCAAGGGCAAGGCGCTCGGTGTGCCGGTCTACGAACTGTTCGGCGGGCCGGTGCGCGAGCGCATCCCGGTGTACTGGTCGCATTGCGGCTCCTACCGTGTGCGCAACCACGAGCTTGTCGGCGTCCCGCCGCTGCGCAACTACGACGATATTGCCGCGCTTGGCGCCGAGGTGAAGCGGCGCGGCTTCAAGGCGCTGAAGACCAATATTCTGCCCTTCGACGGCGAGAAGCTAACCAATTTCGGTCCCGGCTTCGGCCGCTCGCCGGGTTATCCGGAGCTGAACGTAGATCGCAAGACCCTGCAATCGGTGCGCGATCTGCTCGGTGCGTTCCGTCAGGGCGCCGGGCCGGAGATGGGGCTGCATCTCGACGTGAATTACCATTTCAAGACGGAGGGCTATCTGCAGATCGCCAAGGCAGTCGCGCCGTTCGACATGACGTGGCTGGAGATCGACACCTGGGATCCCCAATCGCTCGCGCTGATCCGCCGCGCCGCTCCGTGTCCGATCGCGTCGCTGGAATCGGTGTGCGGGCGGCGCGCGTTCCGGCCGTTCTTCGATGCCTACGCCACCGATGTGGCGATCATCGACGTGATCTGGAACGGTTTTCTTGAGTCGATCAAGATCGCCTCGATGGCCGAGGCGTACGAGGTGAACTGCGCGCCGCACAACTACTACGGCCATCTGTGTTCGGCGATCAGCGCACATTTCTGCGCGGTGGTGCCGAATTTCCGAGTCATGGAGATCGACATCGACAGCGTCGCCTGGCGCGACGAGCTGTTCCTCAATGCGCCGGCGATCGAGAACGGCGAACTGATCATCCCGAAGGGCCCCGGCTGGGGTGTGGAAGTGAATGAGGCCGCGGTGCGCGCGCATCCCCCGCGGACGCGGTAGTGCTCCTATGGTTTGCGGGAGAAGCGCGGGACGCAGCGCATTTTTCCCTCTCCGCCCTTGGGGGCGGAGAGGGTCAGGGTGAGGTGGGGGATTATCGCCGCTTCCCCCACCTCCCCAACCCCTCCGCCCCCAAGGGCGGAGGGGACAGCGACCCAAGGAAGACACACTGATGAGCACACGGTTCGATATCCTCGGCATCGGCAACGCCATCGTCGATGTGGTGGCGCGCGCCGACGATGCGTTCCTCTCGCGCCACGACATGCGCAAGGGGCTGATGACGCTGATCGACGCGGAGCGAGCAGAGGCGATCTACGCCGCGATGCCGCCCGGCCAGGAGAGCAGCGGCGGTTCGGCCGCCAACACCTGCGCGGTGGCGGCGGCGTTGGGCGCGCGCGTGGCGTATCTCGGCAAGGTGGCGGACGATCAACTGGGCACCGTGTTCCGCCACGACATCGGCGCGATCGGCGTGCATTTCCCCTCTGCGCCGCTGTCCGGCGGAGCGCCGACCGCGCGCTGCCTGATCCTGGTCACGCCCGAGGGCCAGCGCACGATGAACACGTTCCTCGGCGCCGCTGTGACGTTCGGCGAGGCGGACGTGGACGCCGCACTGGTGGCCGATGCGGCGGTGACCTACCTGGAGGGCTACCTGTTCGACCCCCCGGAAGCGCAGCGGGCGTTTCGCCGGGCCGCCGCCGCCGCGCACGCCGCCGGCCGGCAGGTCGCTCTGACGCTGTCCGATCCGTTCTGCGTGGATCGGCATCGCGCGGCGTTCCTCGAACTGGTGAAGCAGGATGTGGACATCCTGTTCGCCAACGAGGCCGAGATTTCCTCCCTTTATGAGGAAAACACGTTCGAAGCGGCGGCCGAGGCCTGCCGTCGCGATGTGGCGCTGGCCGCACTGACCCGCAGCGAGGCGGGCAGCGTGATCCTGCGCGGCGCCGAGACGGTGGAGATCGCCGCCGAACCGACGAACTTGGTGGACTCGACCGGGGCGGGCGACG
>DATMND010000314.1:0-5468 GCA_035569235.1 Acetobacteraceae bacterium
CGATGCTATCGGCACGAAAGAAGAATCCTGCGGCTCTGTCGACATGCGGCGGCTCGGGCACCCACTGCTCACGAACACAGGCATCGGCGTCGAAGATCGCCCAGATCGGGCCGCCGCCATTCTTGCCATCGCCGATGCCGGCCATCGCCGCGTTCAGCCAGTTGTTTGGATTCCAAACGATGTTTTTCGCGTTCAGGTAACTGCCCTGAACGTAAGGATTGATCGAATTGTAGTTATTGGTGGTGAACGCCCGACCGGTCTCGTCATAGAACCGCCGGCCCAACATGTTGACCGTGATGACATCCTGCCAGTCATTCACCAGCAAACCGATGGCGCGGGCCTTGTCGAACACTGCGCTCCCCGGCCGCCAGCGCAAGTTCTGGCAGTTGTACTGGCAGCCAATGGCGGCGGGCTTGGTCACGCTGTAGCCGAATTCACCTGCCTGATTGTACAGCCCCCACAACGCTGCACCGACCTCCATGGCCGCGATCTCGCCGCTCGCATCCTGGTCCGACCACGGCATGCCCGCGAGACCGCAATATTCCTCGGTCAGACGCGGGTCGAACATCCGGCGGAAATTCACGTTGCCCGTCGACCCACCGGTGGCAACGATCACCGCGTTGCGCGCGCGGACATCAAAGCGGGTGCCATTGGTCTCCACCGCGATGCCCAGCACACGGCCGGAACGCGTCGCCTCACGATGCAGCGCCACCATGCGGTGCCGGAGCATGATCTCGACGCCGAGCTTACGCGCCGCGATCTCCAGCGGGCGCATCATGCCGTTGCCAGTGGATGTCGTCGCGCGCACTGCCGGATCGACCGGCTTGCCGGTCTGCACCATCGGCCAACCCATCGCCGCACAATGCATCTCGCGGGGTACCGAGTTGCCGACCGCGTTGCCACCGTGTGCATCCGGCGCCTGGTCGATGAACACCACGCCATGCTCCACCAGAAAATCATGCGTGGCGGCGGCGTGATCGCAAAACGCGCGGACGATCTCATGGTCATTGTAGCGATAGTCGGGGAAGCCGTTCGGTTCGACCACCGACCAGTCGGTCAGGTCGCGGAACATCAGATCTGCCGAATCCTCGATGCCATGGGCTCGCTGCGCGCTGTTGCCGCCGCCCAACGGCACGTTGCCGCCGCTGGTGATCGCGTGACCACCGATGTCAGGTTCCACCTCGACCACGATCACCGAGGCACCCGCTTCGCGCGCCACGATCGCTGCTGGCAACCCGGTGGCACCGGAACCCACAACCACGACGTCGACTTCAACCTGCCAAGCAATATCCCGAATGCCGGTCACGACTGCGATCCTGTTACATATCATGCGATCTGGCCGGAAAGGGATGGCCTGCACAAGATCGAGACAGAGTGGATGAGCGCGATCGCTCCAACGGCCTGTCAGCGCCTTACGTTGTGCGGCGGACCCAGCCAGAGCACCATGCACTTTGAATTGCGAACTGACGTGAGACAGAGACGGGGGGGAAGGCTCATGGCGGCGGACTACAACATCTGTCTTGGCACGGCCGGCTGGGGTGTATGGCACAGCCCAGATGCCGGAGAATCGTGGACGCGGCATCGGGCCCCCTTTCCCTTGAACACCCGCATACAGGCGTTGGTTGCCCATCCGAGAGAGGCCCAGACCGTTCTCGCGGGTGGTGATACCGGTATGTTCATCAGCCACGATGGCGGCGCTCGGTGGGCGCGGATCTCCGCCCAGGGAGATTTGCCCACGATCTGGTCGCTAGCCATCGATCCGGTTGATCCGAACATTCTTTTCGCCGGAACCCGCCCGGCCGGAGTCTATCGCTCCCTGGATGGAGGACAGCGATGGGAGAAACTGCCCGTGGACATCGCCCGGGAGTGTTCGATCGGCACACCGTTCGTGACCGCCTTGGCGGTGGACCCGGACGATCATCGTATTGTCTGGGCAGGTGTGGAAATCGACGGCGTCTTCCGCAGCATGGATGGTGGAGACACCTGGACACATCTCACGGCTGGTATGTACGACCCGGATGTCCACGACATGAAGATCGCAGCGAGGCGGCCCAAGCGCCTGTTCGTCAGTACCGCACGCGATATGTTCATGAGTGACGATCTCGGCGACACTTGGCAGGTCCTGGGTATCAAGGACAAATGGCCGCTGCCCTACGCGCGTGGCCTGGCAATCAAGGCCGACGATCCCCGCGTGTTGTTCGCCGGGTGTGGGCAGACCACGACGGGTGAATGCGGACACGTGCTTCGCACCACCGATTACGGGCAGCGCTGGGAGGTCCTGGCCCTACCCACCCCAGCTAACGCGACCCTCTGGGGTATTGCCACGCATCCCGCCAGTGCCGACCGCATCGTCGCGTTCACGCTGTTCGGCGAGGTGTACGTCAGCGAGGACGCCGGTAGCTCCTGGCGCAAAATTGGGCGTGACTTCGGCGAGATCCGGACAGCAGTTTGGCTGCCGAACTGACATCCTGATCGCCGCCAGCGTAACCGCGAGGGAGGACAATTCAATGAAAGACTTTTCCGGCAGGATCGCCGTGGTGACCGGCGGCGGCTCTGGCATGGGCCGCGAACTCGTGCGCCAACTCGTGGCCGAGGGCTGTGCCATCGCGATGTGCGATGTGTCCACCCGCGGCATGGCGGAAACCCAGCGCCTGTGCGAGGCGACCGGCCTGCCACAGGGTCTGCGTATCACGTCGCATGTCGCCGACGTCTCCAATGAGGCCGACGTACTGCGGTTCCGCGACGAGGTTGCTGCCCAGCACGCCACCGATCGCGTCCACCTGCTGTTCAACAACGCCGGTATCAGCGGCGGCGGAAGCATGGTCGTCAATGATCGGACCGAATGGGAACGTACGTTCAACATCTGCTGGGGTGGTGTCTACCTGAACACCCGTGCCTTCCTACCAATGCTGCGCGCTGCGGATGAGGCCCACATCGTCAACACCAGCAGCATGAACGGTTTCTGGGCCTCGGTCGGACCTGACACGCCACATACCGCCTATTCCGCGGCCAAGTTCGCAGTGAAGGGCTTCACCGAGGCGCTGATTGCTGATTTCCGGATGAACGCGCCCCATATCAGGGTGTCGGTGGTCATGCCGGGACATATCGGCACGGGCATTCGCGACAATTCGCTCAAGGTGCAAACAAACACCGATGCGGATGGGCTGAACGCCGCGCAGATTGCGCAGATCCGCACCCGGCTCACCTCGATGGGCCGCGACGCGGAGAAATATTCCGATGCTGACATCGAACGCATGCATGCCGAGCGTGCCCGGCGCTTCGTCACCGACGCGCCGACCAGCGCGGCCGAGGCAGCGAAGATCATCCTGGATGGTGTCAGGGCCGATCGGCTCCGTATCCTGGTCGGGCCCGACGCGCACGTCATCGACCGTATGGTGCGCGAGGACCCCGACCACGCGTACGAACCAGAGTTCTACGAACACTTCGCTGCCGAAGCGGGATGGAATCTCGGCCGATGACGGCGAAGCGCTGACGTAGGGCCTCGGGCGGCGTCACCCGTTGGCCCGACCCCACAACCGGTTCGATGCGATGCGCGCCCCCTCGGCGGCAGCGGCGAGATGCACCCGGACGATCTCTTCGGTCACGTACTCGCAGCCGGTGAATGTGCCGAAACCGGAGAGACACCGGGGAACACAGGTCTGAAATCCGACGCGCGACTGTTCGCCGTCATTGACTCACCAGTATACGGTCGCTGCGCATCAACATGCGCGTTTCCTGCTCCCTCGGTCAGTGAACCATCGTGCCAGCCGGTGGCGCTGACCCGGCACTGCGGATACCGTTACGTCAGTTTCAATCTGCGAGCGAACAGCTTCATCATGACATCCGTTTCACCGTCGAACACGATCAGCGGCCGCAGCTCCTTCATCGAACTGCTCAAATCGGAAGGTATCACGCACCTCTTCGGCAACCCTGGAACAACCGAGCTGCCGATCATGCACGCGCTCGCCGACTATCCGGAGATGCGCTACGTGCTGGGCTTGCAGGAGGCTATCGTCGTCGCGATGGCTGACGGCTATGCTCGGGCTTCCGGGAAGTTGGTCGCATGCAACGTTCATGTTGCGCCAGGACTCGGCAACGCCATGGGTTCGCTGTTTACGGCGTTCAATTCCGGCACCCCGCTCATCGTGACGGCCGGACAGCAGGAGCAGGGACATGGGCTGACCGAGCCGCTGCTGTATGCCCCCTTGGTGCCGATCGCCACACCGGTGGTGAAATGGGCGACCGAGGTCACACGGCTCGAAGACCTGCCGCGGATCGTTCACCGCGCCGCAAAGGTAGCCATGACACCACCGACCGGACCGGTGTTTATCTCCTTGCCGGGCGACATCCTGAACGCGTTCGGCGCGATCGATCTTGGGCAGGCGACGCGGGTCGACACGCGCGTGCGTCCGTCGGACGAGGCCCTGCATGCTCTTGCCCTGCGATTGTTGGACGCGAAGCGGCCGGTCATTATCGCCGGTCATGAAATCGTGGTAAGCGACGCATTCGCCGAGGCGGCACAACTGGCAGAGATGCTGGGGTGCCCGGTCTATGACCAGACGGTGCTGCAAGGGGCGCATTTTCCGAGCGAGCACTCAACCTATCTCGGGCCACTCTCGCGCGATCAGAAAACCGTGCGCAGCCGCCTGGAGCCCTTCGACACGGTGATCAGCCTCGGCTCCGACCTCCTGCGCATGTCAGTCTATAGCGATGTCGAGCCGCTGCCGCCTGATGTCTCGATCATCCAGATCGGATTGCGCGATTGGGAGATGGGCAAGAACTATCCGGCGGAGATCGCGGTGCGCGCCGATATCAAGGAGACGCTGCGCGTGCTGAGGCCGCTGATCTCCGAACTGGGCGGGGCGGTGCAAGGCAAGCGGGCAGCGGAGCGAACCGCGCAATTCACGAAACACAATTGGATCGCACACCGCAAGCAACGTGCAGAGGTCGCGTTGACCAAGGCTGCTGCACTGCCGATCGATTGCGAATGGCTGATGCTCACGATCACGGAACTGTTGCCAAAGGGCGCAATTGTCGTTGACGAAGCCCTGACCACCGCGGCCAGTCTGGCGGCCTTTCTGCCCATACGCGATCGCTATGCCTATTTCGGCAATGTCAGCGGCGGCATTGGTTGGGGCATCGCCGCCGCAGTCGGCATCCAACTCGCACAGCCGGATCGCAGGGTTGTGGCTTTGCTCGGTGACGGAAGCGCGATGTACTCGATCCAGGCGCTATGGACCGCCGCTCATCACAAGCTGCCGATGACATTTGTCGTGTTCAACAACGGCGGTTACCGGATCATCAAGCAGCGGCTCAAGCTGTTCCACAGTACGGATCGCTTCATCGGCATGGATTTTACTGATCCCCCAATCGAGTTCGCGGCGCTCGCGGCGGCGCTTGGTGTACAGGGCCATCGGGTCGAAACCCCGGCTGCGTTTAAAGCCGCCTTTGCCGATGCTGTCGCGGCC
>DATMND010000315.1:0-26009 GCA_035569235.1 Acetobacteraceae bacterium
ACCCGCGTATCAGAGCATGATCAACCGTCGTTTCATGATCGTGCCTCCTGCTTTGCCCAGTGGCGGCCATGCTGAACAGCTTGAAACAAACGAGCAAAGATTTTCTGCGCCTGCTGCTTGAAACGGCGAACATGAGAGTACAGAGGCTTGCCTCACCTCGCAACCCGCCAGACTTTCTGTGCCGAAGGACTGGCGACCCGCGCCGCTGGTTATGCACGCATCTCACGTGCGGGACGGAAATAGGATTCGCGGCGATCGTCGACCTGTCGAAGCGCGAGTAGCACCTCGCGGGTCAGCGTCGGAGGCGCCTGGTATCAGTCCCGATCAGGCGCGCCGAGTGGGAAGAAGCGCCGATAGGGCCGGGCGTCGTCGACGCACCGGGCAAACGAGGGACGTGCAAGCAGCCGTGCGCGATAGGCCCTGAGCGTGGTGCGCTCCTCGGCCATCGGATGCGCCCAGTCGGCGTAGAGCAGCGCAGGCGCAGCGGCTGCATCGGCCAGCGTGAAGGCATCGCCGGCCGCCCATTGGCGCCCCGCCAAGGCATGGTCGAGCCAGGCATAGATCGTATCGAGCGCGGTTCGGGCCTGCGCGACGCCGTAAGGATCCCGAGCGTCTTCGGGGCGGCGCGCATCGGACACGATCGCCTGCATCGGGCCCATCACATGGCTGTCGAACACACGATCGAGCATCCGCACCGGCACGGCGGCCTTCGCATCAGCCGGGATCAACGGCACCGGGCCGGCGTGGAATACCGTCAGATGCTCGATGATCGCGCTGGTCTCGAACACAGTCGTCGCGCCATCGACGAGCAGCGGGAACCGGGCGATCGGCCAGCGCCGTGCCAGCTCCGCGGCGTTCTCCGGATGGTCGGGATCAAGGATGCGGAAATCGAACGGCGTCGCGTTCTCGTACAGCGCGATGAGCGCCTTCATCGTGTAGGACGAAAACGGATGACCGAAGAGCTGCAGGCTCATGCGACCGGCTTCCCGGCCCGCGCCCGCTCGATCGTGGCGATGTCGATTTTCTTCATGCCCATCATTGCTTCCATGGCGCGCTTCGCCGCCGCCCTGTCGGGATCGGCCATGGCGTTCATCAGCGCGCGCGGCACGATCTGCCAGGACAGCCCGAATTTGTCCTTGCACCAGCTACATTGTGATTCTTCGCCGCCGTTTCCGACGATCGCATTCCAGTAGCGATCGGTCTCCTCCTGGGTGTCGGTGAAGACCTGAAAGCTGACCGCCTCATTGAACTTGACACGCGGCCCGGCATTGAGGCCGAGGAATGGCATGCCGAGCACGGTGAACTCCACGGTGAGCTCGTCACCCTGCTTGCCGCCGGGATAATCGGACGGCGACGGCAGATGGGCGTCCACGTGGCTGTCGGGAAAGGTTGCAGCGTAGAATTCGGCCGCCTCGCGCGCCTGGCCATGGTCGAACCACAGGCAGGTCGCAATCTTCTTCCGGGTCGCGTCGATGTTCGTCATGAGGAATCTCCCAATGCGTGGCCGGCGTTACAAATCAGGCGGCGGCCGGCGCGTCAAAGGTCGCCATGTGATCGGCCATTGCCTGCCGGTGCGCCGGCCGGCTTTCCCCGCGCGTGACGTAGGCAGCGAGACGCGGGAAGGCCGCGAATTCGGCGGTGCGGCGCAGCGGACTCAGCACGGAGATCATCATCAGATCGCCGACGGTGAATTCGTCCCCATCCAGCCAGGCATTGTCGCCGAGTGCGGCCTCGAGGTCGGCAAGGCGCGTCTTCAGGTCGCCCAACACCTTGCCGTGGCGCGCCTTGGACTATTCGCGATCGGCCTCGAATACGTCGTTGATCGCGAGCGCCATGACCCAGGGTTCGACCGAGTTGAGCGCCGCCGCCAGCCATTGCAGCGCGCGCATGCGCGGGGCGGAATCCACCGGGATCAGCTTGCCGGCGCGTTCGGCGATGCGCAGCACGATCGCGCCTGATTCGAAGATCGCGACCTCATCGTCGCGGTAGGTCGGCACCTGGCCGAACGGCTGCACGCGGCGATGTTCGGGGGTCTTTGAATCGGCGATCAGGTCGACCTTGTAGGGCTGGCCGACTTCCTCGAACGCCCAGCGCGGGCGCAGGTCGCGGACAAAACCGCGGGCGAACTCAGGAACCCAGCCGAAGGTGGTGATGATTGGAATCATGTCGTGGTCTCGCTCGGTTGCCGTTCTATGTTTCACGTCCGGTCGCTGGTGAAATGCCGCGCCAGCTTGTCGAGCGCGCCGTTCCAGCCATGTTCGTGGCTGGCCCGCGACGCCTCGGTCCGCAGACGTGAATGCGTGAAGGTAAGCTCGGTTCCAGCATCGATCGGTCGCAGATCGATTTCGACACGCGACTCTTCGCCGGCTTCCTCGGGCTCGCCGCCCTGGGTCCAACGCCAGCTGATGACCAGGCGGGTGGGCTTGTCGATCTCGATATACTGGCCGCTGCTCTCATGTTCGGTGCCGTCGAGCATCCGGAACCGGACCCGGAAGCGGCCGCCCACGCGGATATCGGTTTCGGCAAGCAGCACCGGTCCATCGTCAGGGCCCCACCAGCAGGCGATGCCGTCCGGCGTCGTCAAGGCGTCGAAGACGATCGAAGGGCGGGCCGCGATCCGGCGCACCAGGGTCAGGCTTGTCATGGTGAGTGCTCCCCTCCGGCCTTCGCCTCCTGTGCCGCCGCATAGGCGGCGAGCCGGTCGAGGCTTGCCGACCAGAAGCGCTCATATCGGCGCAGCCAGTCCATCGCCTCTGCCATGGGTTCGGGTGCGAGGCGCACCGCGACGGTGCGCGCCTTCTTCGAGCGGCTGATCAGCCCTGCGGCGCCCAGCACGTCGAGATGCTTCATCACCGCTGGAAGTTTGATCGTGAAGGGGCGTGCGAGCTCGCCGATGGACACGCTCTCCTCCATGGCGAGACGCGCCAGGATCGCGCGGCGCGTCGGGTCAACGAGCGCCGCGAACGTCCGGTCCAGGTGCGATGCTGGAAGCTTCGCCATATGGTGAAGTGTGGTGGTGGGCGACGGGTCTGTCAAGCACGCAGGCCGGGACAGTGGAGTGAAGCCGAAGCGCTCGGGGCTTCACCCCGAACCCTACCAGAGGCTCCGCCTCTGGACTCCGCCAAGGGCCGAGCCCTTGGAACCCATTACTTTAGAATCGGATTCCAAAAGCCTGCCCCGGCGAAGGCCGGGGGCTTCGCCTTTGGTCGGGGTTCCGGGGGCAAAGGCCCTGGGCGAGCTTCAGAGCCTGCCCCGGGCTTGACCCGGGGGCGGAGCCCTGCGCGCTTCTGCCCCACGCCTCGGTCGCGTGAGGTCATTGGTTTGGGCTGTTGGCATTACACGCCCGGCGCCCCGCCCGACTGCGGGGCCGGTTCCACCATCTGTGGGCCGCCGCGCTCGATGGCGAACACCGCCAGGGCCCGGCGCACGTGGCCGTCCGGCAAAAGGGCGAACCACCCATCCACGCCGACGAAGCCATCCGGCGGGGTCAGCGCGCCCCCGGAATACCCGCCGCGGCCACCTACCACCCGAGCGAGCGAGGCGGCGTCGAACGCCAGGTCCGCCAGTGGCGATGGGGGACTGCCATATTTCGCCGTGTAGGACTGCTCGAAATTGCCGCGCGCGGCGGGATCGGGCGCGGCATACCACGCACCGGGGAACTGGCCGGATCCGCTCGATGACGACGCCCAGAGCGCCGGGCCCATGATCTTCACCGCCGAACGGTTGACGTCATAGTACGGCAGCACAGCGGCGATCTCGGAGAGCGGCTCGCCACCGGTATCGGCCAGCAGCAGCGCGCTGAAGCTCGGCGGCGCGACCCCGGACTTCGCCAGATCCTGCGCCTTCCGCCGGCCCTCGGGTGTCTCTTCCGCACGCGCCGCCTTGATCTGCGCGTCGATCGGCCCACGCCGCGTGGCATACTCCGACACGTCGCGCGCCGCCGCATTGATGGCCGCCATCCCGCGGCCATAGAAGCGCACGGTCGGTGGCGGGAGGCCGCTGCTCGCGGTGGCCTGGATCAGCGCATCTCCCATGGCATGGCCGAATCCCGTCTCGGGCAGCAGGCCCGCGATCTGCGACTTGCCCTGCCCGGCTGCGGCAGCCACCAGGCGTCGCACCTGCTGGTCGGGCGTGATTCCGAGCGTCCAGACGCCGGGCTGGGCCTGCGCCGGGTCGTTCGTGAAGGCGAGCACAGGCACGCCGGAGGCACGGGCAATCGGCGCGACGGCGGCGGTCTCGGCCGATGTCAGTGGTCCCAGGATCAATCCGGCGCCATCGGCGATGGCGCTGCGGGCAGCCGCGGCCGCACCGTCCGGCGTGCCACCGGTATCCTTGGCATTCAGCGACGATGCGCCCGGACTGTCGTACGCGAGCTGTGCGGCATGCAGCATCGCCTGGCCAATATCCGCGCGCGCGCCCGACAGCGGCAGCAGGATCGCGACACGCTGACCGGGCGGCCCGGCCGTCGCGCCTGGGCGGCCAAGGCCAAGTGGGCCAGGCGATATGCCATATCCGCCGGGTACCGCGCGGTATCCACCGTTATCGCAGGCGACGAGTGCTAATGTGCCGAGAAGGAGCACGAATGCCCGACGAAGCATGCGCCACATCTCCGGAGCTCGAGGGGGACGGCCAGCCCGCCCCACCGGGAGGTCTTGTGCTGGTTTCTACCCCGATCGGCAACCTTGGGGACCTGACGCCGCGGGCGCGCGAGGCATTGCGGGCCGCCGATCTGATCCTGTGCGAGGACACCCGCCACACCGCCAGGCTGCTCGCAGCGATCGGCGTGAGGGCGAAGCTCCAGCCGCTGCACGAGCACAACGAGGATGCCAGCATTCCGGCGGTGCTCGAGATGCTGCGGCGGGGTAGACGGGTCGCGCTGGTGTCGGACGCCGGCGTGCCGCTGGTGTCCGACCCGGGATACCGGCTGGTGCGCGCCGCGATCGCCGAGGGCGTGACGGTCGGCGCGGTGCCGGGTCCGAACGCCGGCATCACCGCCCTGGTAGTGTCGGGACTGCCGCCACTGCCGTTCCTGCTGCTCGGTTTTCCCCCGCCGCGCCAGGCTGCCCGCCGCGCCGGCCTCGGGAGCATCCGGGCGGCCGAGCGTGCCGGCCTGTCGGCCACGCTGATCTGGTACGAGGCGCCGCATCGACTGGCGGAAACTCTGGCCGACATGGTGGATGCCTTCGGCGGGCGGGCGGCGGTCGTGGCGCGCGAACTGACCAAGCGTTTCGAGGAGGTGCGCCGCGGCCCACTGACCGAGCTTGCCGCGCACTACGCAGCCAACACGGCACGCGGGGAGATCACCATCGTGGTGGGACCGCCCGAGCAGGATGATCCGGAGGATCTCGACGGACGCCTGCTTTCCGCACTCTCCACCAACAGCCTGAAAGACGCCGCCGCCCTGGTCGCCACCGCCACCGGGCTGCCACGCAAGCTGGTCTATGCGCGCGCGTTGGCGCTAAGTGCCCGCCGGCCGACATAGGACGATCGGGTCAGAGGACGACGGCGGCCAGCAACGCATCCAGCCGCAGCCGACCGGCTGGCGTGGCCAGCAGACATCCGTCACGCCAGAGCAGATAGCCCTCGTCCTGCGCCTGCCGCAGCACGGAGGGGTCAAGTGCAGCCTCAAGTGCCACGCCGGTCCGTGCGGCGAACCGCGCCGGGTCAATCCCTTCGGTCAATCGCAGCCCCATCAGCAGCATCTCCCTGGCGCGTTCGGTCTGTTGCAGCGCGATCTCCTCCACCGTGCCGTGTCCGTCGCGTTCCACCCGATCGGCCCAGGGCTCGGGCGCACGATGGCGCCGCGTGGCGACGACCTCGTCATTGCCGCGAACTTCGTCGTTCCCGCGAAAGCGGGAACCCAGGGGTTGTTGCGGGATGGTCTCCCGCCTGGGTCCCCGCTTTCGCGGGGATGACGACGGAAGCGGGGATGACGGCGGAAGCGATGCCGACGCACGCGATGCCGACGCACGCGATGCCGACGCACGCGATGAAAACGGAAGCGATGACGATGGGAGGGTTATCCTGCCATGCGCGCCAGGGCCTATTCCAGCGTAGTCGCTATAGCGCCAATACGTGAGGTTGTGCCGGCTCTCGCTCCCCGGTACCGCATAGTTCGACACCTCGTAGCCCAGCAAACCGAAGCGCTCCGCCTCTTCCGCGGTCGCCTCGTACAGCGCGACGGCTGTGTCGTCGTCCGGCAGCACGATCTCGCCGCGCCGATGCATCGCCTCGAACTTCGTGCCGGGCTCGATCGTAAGCTGGTAGAGCGACAGATGGTCCGCCGCCAAGTCGAGTGCCCGTCGCAGTTCCGCCCGCCATTCGATCAGGGTCTGGCCCGGCCGCGCATAGATCAGGTCGAACGAAATCCGCGGAAAGATGGCCCGCGCCGTCTCCAGCGCGGCGATCGCCTGTGCCGCGGAATGCTGCCGTCCGAGCATCCGCAGCGCTGCCCCATCGAGGCTCTGCACGCCGATCGAGACCCGGTTCACACCGGCATCGCGGAACGCTGCGAAGCGGTCCGCCTCCACGCTGGTCGGATTGGCCTCCAGGGTGATTTCTATCCCGTCCGCCGCCTCGAACAGGTGTCTGGCATCGGCGATCAGCGTGGCGACCGTTTCGGGCTCCATCAGGCTCGGCGTGCCGCCGCCGAAGAAGATCGAGGTCAGCGGCCGTCGACCAAGCCGTTCGGCCTCCCATTCCAGCTCCCGGCGCAAGGCGGCGCGGAAGCGGGCCTGCGGGATGCGTTCGCGCACATGCGAGTTGAAGTCGCAATACGGGCACTTGGCCAGGCAGAACGGCCAGTGGATATAGAGCGCGAGAGATTCCATTGCCGGGAGATATAGGGATGTCCGCCTCGGAAATCGGCGGCTCGGTAGAGCGTGTGCGCGCCGCACTGCTTCAGGCCGGCCATGCCGACACCATCACGCAGTTCCCCGCCGGCACGCGCACCGCGGCCGATGCGGCCTCCGCGGTGGGATGCAGCGTGGCGCAGATCGCCAAGTCCATCGTGTTCCGCTGCGGGATGCGGGCCGTGGTGGTGATCACCTCTGGCGCCAATCGGGTCGATCAGGCAAAGGCCGCGGCGGCGCTCAGGGTGCAGCTTGGCCGCGCGGACGCCGACTGGGTGCGCCAGGCGACCGGCTTTGCCATCGGCGGCGTCGCCCCGGTTGGTCACCTGACGCCGCCACTGCTGCTGCTGGACCAGGACCTGCTGGCGCTCGACCCCATCTGGGCCGCGGCCGGCTCGCCGAGCCACGTGTTCCGCACCAGTACGGCGGAGCTGCTGCGCATCACTGCCGCCAAGGTTGCCGACGTGCGGACTTCTTAAGATTTCACACCGAGAACACCGAAGACCACAGAGAGCCACCGAGAAAAGGAAAAGTAGCGCCTCGCGCGCAGCGCATTTATTCTGTCTCCGTGGCCCTCTGTGGTCCTCAGTGTTCTCTGTGTGAACCCTGCTTGCTTCTGTCACATGCGCTCGAATATTGCTTCCTTGAAGCTCCGCATGTTCGCGATGGTCGCGTCCTCATCGCCCCCCTCCACTTCGACGTCGATCGCCGTGACGCCCAGATCGCGCAGTCCGCACAAGTCGGTAACGATGTCGGCAACGCTGCCGGAGAACAGTCGGCGCTCGCCGTCGCTGGCAACCGGCGGGACTGCATCGCCGTAGCGTTTGACCCGATAGACCACCGAAACGCTGGCAGGATCGCGGCCGGCCTCCGTCGTCAGCCTGCGGAGCCGCGCGATCCCCGCCGCCAGCCGCGGCAGCGTGTCGAGCAGATGCCGATTGTTGGACCCGATCGGATACCACGCATCGCCGAAGCGGGCCGCACGGCGCAGCGACGGTCCACTTTCCCCGCCGACCCAGATGGGCGGGTGCGGTCGCTGCACCGGTCGCGGCTGGAAGATCAGATCGGCGAACCTGGCGTAGCGTCCCTCAAATCGCGCATGCTCGTCGGTCCACAGCGCGCGGAACGCCTCCAGGTACTCGTCTGTAACTGCGCCGCGTTCGGCGAACGGCGTGGCCACGACGGCATCGAATTCCGCCTTCAACCATCCGGCGCCGATGCCGACGACGAGACGTCCCTCGGACAGAACGTCGATCGTTGACAGCATCTTGGCGGCAAGCACGGCCGGACGGTGCGGCACCACCATGACGGCGAGAACCAACCTTATGCGCGAGGTCTTCGCGGCGATGAAGGCGGTGGCGGTGAGTTGCTCGTGGCGCTCGGTGGGCGAGTTGGACATGAACTCGCCGGACTCGGAATACGGGTATCCGGGGACGCTCATGTCAGGTAGTACGACATGATCGGTAAGGGTAAGATAATCGTAGCCGAGGGCTTCGCCCTCCTGCGCGATGCGCGTGAAGCTGCGCGGGCTGGAGGTGGGACCGCTGATCGGCAGGTTGAAGCCAAGCTGCATGATGTTCTCCGATGTCATTGCGCCGCGACGGTCGCCGCGGCGCAGGCGTGGTCAAGAAGTTGCTCGCCGGCGCCCCAGTTGCCGGTCGCCGGCGTGGCGTGGCCGGCGAGCAGCACGAAGCCGTCCTTGCCCTGGAAGCTGTCGCCGATCACCACCAGCGTTTCATGCGCCATGTCGGAGCGCGCGCCGGCCACGCCGTCCGCCAGCAGAACGAACGGATTGATCGCGCCGAGTTCAGCTTGTTCTACCCGCATTGCCATGTAGTCGTGGCCGACAAGCGGCACCGGGAAACGCGACCAATGCGTTCCGATGGCTGCGGCGTGCTCGCGCAATGCCGCGTGAACGTCGAGGCGAATGCAGTCGATATGGATGTGCAGTTGGTTCTGCGTGCGTCCGCTGATCGAGTTGATCGCCAGCCCGATCATGTCACGCGGCAGATGCCGCCGCACGCGGTCTTCAACGAAGCTGCGTGCCTGCCAGGCGTCGGCCCAGTAGTTCGGCGCGCTCGGCGAAAGAACATCGGCGCTTTCGATGCCGCTCATGCGGGTGGTCGGGATGAGCAGGAATTGCGTGTTGCCTATGAGGTCCTTGAGCACGGCATAGCCGCCGGCAAGGTTGACCTCCGCACAGGGCACGGGTGAGTGATTCTGCTTCTGGTCCGCGACGCACTGTTCGCTCACGATATGCCACAGCGCGTTGGCATCGGCGGATGCGGGACGTGGTGCGGCGGACAATGCCAATGCACCGAATAACGATACGCGCCACACCCTTTTCCAAGGTCTGCTCACATCCGCACCGCGCGGCACAAGCACCTCCAGCAGGGACACCATTCCCCGTCGCATGATCCGCTCACATCATTGCCAGAGACGCGAGCGTGTGCCCGCCCGCGGGTGGCGTCAAATCGTCCGCGTCGTCTGCACGGCCATCGACAATGCAGCCTGGCCAAGCACAGCCGAGCCAAGCAACACGACTGCCACGGTCAGCACCGAACCCGGATTCCAGGTCTCGACGATTACCGTGCAGAACGCGCCGTACGCCATCTGCGTGAAGCCGTACAGTCCTGACGCAGCGCCGATCGCATGCGAATTGACGCTGACCGCGCCGGCCAGCGCGAATGGACTGGCCATTCCGGCGCCAACCATGAACAGCGCTACAGGTGCGATCACCGTCGCAACGCTGAGCATCCCGGCGAGATCGGCAAGCATGAACAGCGCCGCCCCGGCGATGGCGAACGAATTTGCAAGCCGTAACGCCACCTGCGTCCTGATCCGACCCGCCACGCGGTTCGCCAGGAAGCTGCCCGCGGCAACGCCAGCCATCAGCAGCAGATAGTAGAGCCCGACACGTTCCGTAGGCTGGTGCAGCAGATCGATAAGGATGAACGGCGAGGCGGCCATGAATGCGTAGAACGACGTCGTGGTGAACGCGCCGCCCAGCACGTAGCCGCAGAATGCGCGCGAACGGAACAGGCGGATCGAGCCGATCAGCATCGATGCGCGGGTGCCCGATTGCACGCGGTTGGTTTCCGGCAGCAGCAGCACGGCCAGCACCAGCGTCACCGCACCGACGATGGCAAGCAGTGCGAAGGCCGCCCGCCAGCCGAACCAGGCGGTGGCGTATCCGCCGAGCACCGGCGCGATGGCGGGCGCCATTGACATCACCATGGTCAGCATCGCGAGCTGTGCCGCCGCGCGGTCCGGCGCCGCCGAATCGCGTACGATCGCCCGACCGAGCACCAGACCGGCACATGCGCCGATCGATTGCAGGATGCGCGCGATCACCAGGGCCCATGCGGTTGGCGCGGCTGTCGTGGCTATGCCGGCGAGCGTGAACAGCGCCAGCCCGCCGAGCAGTACCGGCCGTCGGCCGAACCGGTCGGAGATGGGCCCGTACAGCAACTGGCCGATCGCCAACCCGATGAGATACAGCGTGATCGTGAGCTGTATCGCACCGGCCGAGACGCCCAGCCCGCGGGCCGTGTCAGGCAAGGCGGGGATGATCAGGTGCATACCCAGCGTGCCGCAGGCGGTGATCGCCACGATCAGCGCGAAGGGTGCGCGGTCCCGTCTGCCGTACGGCGGCGTTCTGTGCCACTCCATGCCCGCCAGGTTCCTTCGAGGCCGTTCAATGCCGATGCCAAGCACGGATGCAAACGCGCTGCCAAACTCTGCTGGAGAGCGGCGCTGGGGCCTGGCGGCGGCCATCGCCTCGGTCACCGTGTTCGGTCTCAGCATCGGCCAGGGTGCACCGCTGCTGCCGCTGCTGCTGGAGGCGCGCGGCACCAACGTGGCGCTGAACGGGCTGAATGCCGGCGCTGCGTTCGTGGGGGTCATCGTGGGGCCGCTGCTGGCGCCACGCTGCGTGCGGTGGCTGGGGATCCGCAATTTCATGCTGGTGTGCTTCGGCATCGACATTGCCCTCACGCTCGCGCTGAAGGCGTTCGACGGCATCGCGGCGTGGTTCGTGCTGCGCGCTCTGCTGGGCCTGGTCGGCTCGAGTGTCTTCACCACAGGCGAGGCGTGGATCAATCTGCTCGCCGGCGACAAGGGCCGAGGCCGCATCATCGGCGTGTATGCCGCGGCGCTGTCGGCGGGGTTCGGCACCGGGCCGCTGGTCCTGTCGCTCACAGGCATCCAGGGGTGGTCGCCGTTTGTCGTCAATGCCGCGATCACCGCGGTAGCGGCACTGCCGCTGCTCGGTGCCGGAGATGGGACGCGTGGCTTCGGCAGGGAACGCGGCGCCAACCCGCTGAGGATGTTCGCCCGCGCGCCGCTCATCGTCGGTGTCGTGGCGATATTCGGTCTGTTCGAGGCGGCGCTGATGGCATTGCTGCCGATCTGGGGCGTGCGGATCGGATTCAGCGTGCGTACGGCCGCCGCAACTTTGACGGCGGTATATTTCGGCTCGATCGTGCTGCAGGTGCTGATCGGCTGGCTGTCCGACCGGCTTTCCCGGATTGCTGCGTTGCGACTGTGCAGCGTCGTGGGGCTGGTTGGGGCGGTTATGCTGCTGAACGTGCCGGCCTCGCCGCTGGTGCTGTTTGGCCTGCTGTTCGCGTGGGGCGGGGTGGCGTCGGGGATCTATCCGGTGGCGCTCAGCATGGCGGGCGATCGGTTCCGTGGCGGCGATCTCGTGAGCGTCAATGCGGCGATGATCATAGCGTATGGGCTGGGCGGCCTGGCGGGGCCGGCGATGGGCGGAGCGGCAATGGACATGCGCAACCCGCAGGGGCTGCTGTGGCTGTTCGTGATGCTGTTCGCTGGATTGCTGGCGGCCACCTGTTGGGTGTTCGGACGTGGGCGCAGGCTTGATCGTACGACAGAATAGCTACAGGACTTCATGGCAGCTCCTACGCCACCTGGGATCAAGAAAGCGGAAACGCAAATGAACGCCGATAAGGAGGGATGCACGCGAAGGCAATGAGGTGGACCCCAGCGGTCAATGTCCAACCCGATGGCGGTGCGAGCGCGCTATCCGCGTGCATCCCTTCTTATTAGCGTGCATCTGCGTTTCAACTTCCTGTTGCGTGATCAAGGGCGAGACCGACGCGGGGGCACTAAAGCAGATCCGCCACCGCCGCACGGTACCGCGTGATCGCCGCCAGGTGCTCGGCCGCACTACGGCCGTCGATACGTTTGTGATGACCGCTCACATAGGTGGTGTGTGCTGTCACATGCGTCACGCCGGCCTGCTTCCAGAACGCGAACTCGCGCCGCCAGTCGTCTTCGTTGCCGCCGCCCAGGGATGTCCACACCTCGATTCCCATCCGCGACGGATCCCGTCCCGCCTCACGGGTCATCCGCCGCAGCTTTTCGAACGTGGCCAGCGCGGTGTCGTTCGGCGGGTAGGCCAGCGGCATGAAGCCGTCGCCGTACTTCGCCGCGCGGCGGAATGTCGCATCGGCGTGGCCACCGTACCAGATCGGCACGCGGCCCGACGCCGGGCGTGGGTTGATGCCGGCATCTTCGATGCGGTGGAAGTCGCCGGCGAAGCTGACATGCAATTCGGCCCATAGCGCCTGCATCACCCGGACCTGCTCCTCGGACCGCTTGCCGCGGTTATGAAAATTCTCGTTCAGGCCGATGAATTCCACCTCGTTCCAGCCGACGCCGATGCCGAGGCGGAACCGTCCGCCGCACAGCACGTCGAGGCTTGCCGCCTGCTTCGCCACCAGGACCGCCTGGCGTTGTGCCAGGATCAGCACGCCGACGGCGAAGCCGATGCGCTGGGTGCAGCCGGCGAGGAAGCCGAACAGCACGAATGGGTCGTGGTATGGGTTGGCGGTGGTGCCGACGCGGCGCCCGCCATGGTCTGCCGCCGGGTTGACCCCGAGCACATGGTCGGGCGCGATCAGATGGGCGTAGCCGAGCCCCTCCGCGGCCTGTGCGTAGTCGCGTAGTACCGTTGCGCCTGTGCCGATATCGGCCACTGGCAATGACGCTCCGAGTTGCATGGTTGGCTCCTCCAAATCTGATTGCGGGCAAGGCAGCGGGGCATCGGGCCCATTGGTTACGATTGACAGTGACAGCGGCGTCTATTAGGTTGGTCTGGTCTGGCTAAGGAGACAGAAATGCCTATCGTCAACATGCTTGAGGCCAAGTCCAGCCTCTCCCGGCTGGTGGAATCGGTCGAGAGCGGCAGCGAAGCCGAAATCATCATCGCCCGCAACGGCCGGCCGGCGGCGAGGCTGGTGGCAATCAAGGCCCCCCGCGCAGGCAATCGGATCGGCGTCGCCAAAGGCAGGTTCACGGTGCCCGATGACATCGATGCCGATGCAGCCTTGGTTGCCGCGCTGTTCCGCGGGCGCGGCGAGTGAGGCTGCTGCTCGACACGCGCATCGCGCTATGGGCCGTTGCCGATGATCGGAGACTTTCGGCCAAGGCGCGCACTCTGATCGTCGACCCGGCCAATGAGATCGTGGTGAGTGCGGCGAGCCTCTGGGAGATTGCCATCAAGCACGCGCTCGCCCGTGGCTCGCCGAATGACATGCCGATATCCGCACCCGAGGCGCTCGGTTATTTCCGGGAAGCCGGTTATGAATTGCTGGATATCTCTCCAGCGCATGTCATCGCCATCGAAACATTACCGACCTTGCATGCCGATCCGTTCGATCGGATCCTGATCGCACAGGCGCTGAACGTGCCGCTCCGACTTCTGACGCACGATCCCAAAGTGGCCAGCTACAGCGACTCCATCATCGCAGTCTGACCGCCGGCTTCCCCCGCGCGCGTTGACGCCAACCGCCATTGCGTTCAGCCTTTTCCAGCCAACAGCAGACGGACATCCGAGGGGGAAACGCCAATGCCGCTACCGGCAGACACCGATGCCACCACGCCGAAATACCTGCGCGACAAATACGCCATCGTGGGCGTCGGCGAGACCACCTACACGCGCGGTTCCGGCAAGACCACCCGCGCAATGGGCACCTTTGCCGTGCGCGCCGCAATGCTCGACGCCGGCATGAAACCCACCGACATCGACGGCATGCTGTCCTACTCGGGCAACGATTCCACCCCGTCGCCGTTCCTCGCCGGCGATCTCGGCATCCGGCTCAACTTCTTCATGGACGTGAACGGCGGCGGTTCGTCCACCGAGGCGCTGATCGGCATCGCCATCGGCATCATGGAAGCCGGGATGTGCAAGTGCGTCGCGATCTTCCGGTCGATGAACGGCTATTCGCAGGTGCGCATCGGCGGCACCGGCGCGCGCTCGGCCGCACCGGTGAACGGCGACGCGCTGCACAGCCGTGCCTATGGCTGGCAAAGCGCCGGGCAGATGTTCGCGCCGACTTTCATGCGCCACATGTACGATTACGGTACTACGCCTGAGCAGGTGGCGATGGTGAAGGTGGTGCACTCCGAGCACGCATCAAACAATCCAAAGGCGTTCTACAAAAAGCGCTACACCGTCGATGACGTGATCAACAGCCGCATGATCTGCAAGCCGCTGCACTTGCTCGACTGCTGCGTCGAGACCGACAACGCGACCTGCGTCATCGTCACGCGTGCGGACCGTGCGCGCGACCTGCGCCATACGCCGGCGATGATCCGCGGCGTGGTCGGGCGGTGCAGCAAGCCGCGCACCGACATGCACTACCAGCACGGGCCGATCTCGCGCGTCGCCGGCTACTATGCGAAGGACATCCTGTGGCCGAACTCGGGCGTGGGGCCGGAGGACATCGACGCCGTCGGGGCGTATGACGCGTTCACCTTCACCTCGATGCTGCAACTCGAGGATTACGGGTTCTGCAAGAAGGGCGAGGGCGGCCAGTACGTTTCGTCCGGCATCACGCGGCTCGGGGGAAAACGGCCGCAGAACACCTCGGGCGGCCATCTGTGCGAGGGCTACACGCACGGCATGAACATGGTGATCGAAAACGTGCGCCAACTCCGCCACGATGCCGATGATTCGTGTCCCGTCGGGCCGGACGGCAAACGGCAGCACACCTTCGACTATCGCGAGGGCGGCTGCCGCCAGGTGCGCAACATCGAGGTGACCGCCAATCTGGGCTGGGCCAATCCGATGACCGGATCGGCCATGGTCATGCGGCGCGGCTGAAGGGGAGGAACGGGACATGGCAACGCGGTCCGAGTATCTTGGCATGGCGCTGTCGATCGATGATCTGGACGGCGAGAACCTGGAATATTTTCGTCACTGTGCGGACCACGATTTTCATCTGCAGCAGTGCGATGACTGCAAGCTGCTGCGCTATCCGCCGACCACCGCATGCCCGTGGTGCACTTGTTTGACGTCGACCTGGACACGGGTGGAGGGGAAGGGCGAGGTGCACTCCTACGAAGAAGTGCATCATGGGATCCAACCTGCGTTCCAGGCACGCGTGCCGTACATGGTGCTGCTGGTGGAACTCGACACGCAGAAGGCGAAGCCGACCGAGTACGAGGCGTTGCGTGTGGTCGGTAATCTGACGACCACGGATGGAATACTGGCGCCGCCGGACATGGTGAAGCGGGTCGGGATAGGCTCGCGTATGCGCATGGTGTTCAGCGACGTTGGGTCCGGGATTTCGCTACCGCAATGGACGATCGACGATGCCGCGGCGCAACCGGCGAAGCCCTGGCGCTATCCGCGCGAATAGTACAAAGAGCGAGGTTTACGGCTATACTGAATATAGACTCGTTCTTTAGCTAATCTTCCTTGCCGTCTACTTTGTTGTTACCATACTGTTATTGCCGGCGCTGCGCGGGATCTTCTTTCTTCCGCGCAGCAGTGCATGCTCCTGTCGCCGGACATACAGCCATGCGACCAGCAACGCCGCCACTGCGATCACGCCGATCGCTATCCCCACCGGTCCGGCCACGTGCTTTGCTTCATGTCCCAGCGCATAGGCGCCAAAGCCATAGAGTCCGGCCCAGACGACGCTGCCGACGACGTTCGCCGCCATGAACCGCGGCCACGGCATGTGATTGGCACCGGCCAGCAGGCCAGCGATGGTGCGAAGCAGCACGACGAAGCGGGATACGATGATGACCTTCACGCCGTGGCGGCGGAACAGGGCTCGACCGAAGGCAAGCCGCCGGTTGGTCAGGCCGATATAGTGGCCGTAGCGGCGCAACAGCCGAAAACCGACCCCCCAGCCAATCCAGTAACCGGCAGCCTGACCGATGATCGCACCCAACGAGGCGAATAGGACGACGAGACCGATATTCAACTGATGTGTCGTGCCAGCCAGCACGGCGGACGCAATCAGAACGGTCTCGCCAGGCAGCGGCAGACCGACGCACTCGAGACCGATGACGATGGCTAGTACGGAATAGCCGTACGTGTGCAGTAGCTCGATGAGATGGTGCGGTGAGAAGAATTCCATGCGCGGTCCAGTATTGTCGGAAAGGAGGGGTCAGGCGTGGGCTGCGCAGTCGCTGCACTTGGTTGCTATAAGGTCCTGCGAGCGCTGTGCAACAAGGTGCAAGGCAATGGTTGAGCGTTTTGACGTGGTGGTGGTAGGCGGCGGCCATGCCGGATGCGAGGCCGCGGCAGCCGCGGCGCGAATCGGCGCATGCACACTGCTTCTGACCCATCGGCTGGATACCATCGGGGAGATGTCGTGCAATCCATCGATCGGGGGCATCGGTAAGGGACACCTCGTGCGCGAGGTTGATGCGCTGGACGGCCTGATGGGCCGGGCCGCGGATGCGGCTGGCATACACTTCAAGCTGCTGAACCGGAGCAAGGGTCCGGCGGTCCGCGGCCCCAGGGCACAGGCGGACCGGCGGCTCTACCGAGCAGCTGTTCAGCGATTGCTGGCGGAGACTGTCGGGTTGACCGTCCGGGAGGCGTCCGTCGAGGATCTCCAGATCGGGCCGGATGGGCGGCTAACCGAGGTCTTGTGCGGCGGCGGAACTCGGATCCGTTGTGGTGCCGCGGTGCTGACGACAGGCACGTTTCTGCGCGGCATGATCCACATCGGCGAGCGCCACTACCCGGCTGGAAGGGCGGGAGAGGGACCCTCGGTTGGGTTGGCGCTGACGCTGTCGCGGCTTGCCCTGCCGCTCGGACGCCTGAAAACGGGGACACCGCCACGGCTCGATCGGCGGACGATCGACTGGGACGGGCTGGCAGCAGACGCGGGCGACGCCGTGCCGGAACCGTTCAGCACGTTGACCGAGCAGATCATCAACCCGCAGGTGGAATGTCGGATCACTGCCACCACGCCAGCAACCCACGCGGTAATCCGGGCCAATCTGCACCGTTCGGCAGTGTACGGCGGGCAGATCGGGGGCGTCGGTCCGCGCTATTGTCCCTCGATCGAGGACAAGATCGTGCGGTTTGCCGGGCGCGAGCACCACAACATATTCCTGGAGCCGGAGGGGCTGGACGATGACACGGTATACCCCAACGGCATTTCGACCAGCCTTCCCGAAGAGGTGCAGCAGGAGATCCTCACAACCATCCCGGGTCTCGAACGCGCCGTCATGACTCGGGCAGGCTATGCAGTTGAATACGATTACGTCGATCCGCGCGCTCTGACGCCCTGGCTGGAGGTGCGACGGCTTCCAGGACTTTTCCTGGCCGGGCAGATCAATGGCACGACCGGATATGAAGAGGCCGCCGCCCAGGGCGTCATGGCAGGGATAAACGCTGCGCGCCAAGCCGGCGGGAGTGCGCCGGTGACACTCGATCGCGCCGAGGCGTATATCGGCGTCCTTATCGATGATCTGACGACGCGCGGCGTCAGCGAACCCTATCGGATGTTCACATCGCGCGCCGAGTACCGCCTGACATTGCGGGCGGATAACGCCGATCTTCGCCTGACGGAAAAGGGGGCAGCCTGGGGGTGTATTGGTACCACGCGAGCGGAATCCTTCACTGCGCACAGCGCCAGTCTGGGGGTAGCGCGCGAGCGTGCGAAGGTCGAGGGCGGCTGCCCTGCGGACCTTGCGCGGCAGGGCATAGTCGTGCGGTCTGATGGCCGCTGGAGATCGGTGCTGGATTTGCTGGGCTACGACGGTGTGGATACCGCAACACTCGCGGTCGCATATCCCTGGTTGCAGGCACTCCCGGCGCGCGCACTGGTCCAATTGCAGACGGAAAGCCGCTACGCGGGATATCTGCCACGCCAGCAGGCGGATATCCGGTCGTTCCGGAAGGAAGAGGCGGTCGCGCTGACTGGTGTAACCTTCGGGGAAGTTGGTGGCCTGTCGAGAGAGCTGCGGGACAAATTGACTGCGGCGCAGCCGGTGTCGTTGGGGGCGGCGTCTCGCATTGAAGGCATGACCCCTGCCGCACTGGCGGCCGTCGCCGCGCATGTCCGCAAGCACCGTGGCGGGTCTTCAGCCGCGGCGGCGTAAAGCGTTTCACGTGAAGCACCATTCGATGTTCAATGACGTTCCACGTGAAACGCAGGCCGAACTGGACCGGTTCATCGCATTACTCTTGCGATGGAACTCCACTGTGAACCTGGTGGCGCGTGCCGATGAGCCGTTCCTTTGGGACCGACATATTGCCGATTCGCTGCAATTGGTTCCACTCATGCAGCCGAGGTCCGAACGTGCGATTGATCTTGGCTCTGGCGCAGGTTTTCCCGGGCTGATTCTCGCCCTCGTTACGGGTGTCCCGTTCGACCTTATCGAGGCCGATCAGCGCAAAGCCGCCTTCCTGCGGGAGGCAGCTCGCTTGACTGGCGCCCCGGTCCAGATTCACCCCATCCGTATCGAGGCCGCCAATCTGCCGCCCGCCCCACTGATCACGGCGCGCGCGGTCGCGGTTCTGCCCAGGTTGTTGGCACTGGCTGCCCCATTGCTGGCGCCCGACGGCATGTGTCTGTTTCTGAAGGGTGCCAATGTGGATGCGGAATTGACGCACGCGGCGACACAGTGGCAGATGCAGGCGGATGGAATTCCCAGCCGCACAGCCCCCGACGCCCGCATCCTTAGGATCACCCGGCTCAGCCGTGTCGCTCGCACAGTCTGAGCCAGTCCAGACAGACCAGCCGACGGAGCGCAGGGCGCACATTCTCGCCATTGCCAATCAGAAGGGCGGCGTCGGCAAGACCACAACCGCCATCAACCTCGCGACCGCGCTGGCGGCGGTGGGTGAAACCGTTCTGCTGATCGATCTCGACCCGCAGGGAAACGCCTCAACCGGTCTTGGGATCGCCCGAACTGACCGCGCGACCGGCTGCTATCGGATGCTCACCGACCATCTGCCCCTCGCCCAGGCAATTCGTGCCACCGGCATTGCCAATCTATCGCTGATCACGGCTGAGGCCGACCTCGCCGGCGCAGAAATCGAACTGGTCAGCCTCGATCGTCGCGAATTCCGCCTGCGGGACGCTCTCGCCGAACTGCGCACTGACCTCAGCGTGTACAGCTTCGTACTGATCGATTGTCCGCCAAGCCTGGGCTTGCTCACGTTGAACGGCCTCGTGGCGGCCGATGCCGTCCTCGTGCCGTTGCAGTGTGAGTTCTATGCGCTGGAAGGTATCAGTGGACTGATTCGAACGATCGAGATGGTCAGGCGCGGGCTCAATCCCTCCCTGCGTCTGCAAGGCATCGTGCTAACCATGTTTGATCGGCGCAACAACCTGTCAGAGCTTGTGGCTGCGGATGCCCGAGGTTTCTTCGGCCCGACCGTTTACGAGACAGTGATTCCACGCAATATCCGCATTTCCGAGGCCCCAAGCCACGGGAAACCAGTGCTGCTCTATGATTTCCGCTCACCGGGAGCCCAGGCCTATGTCCGGCTTGCCGGTGAGGTCCTGCGGCGGCAGCGCGTCACCGAGACCCATCCAGGGAACCCCGAATGAGCGCCAAGGAGATCGGCCCACGACTCGGCCGGGGCCTCGCCGCACTGCTCGGCGATGCCGCCGTCCAGCCGCCGCCATCTGCCGGTTCCGTCCGCCAGTTGGCGCTCGATCAACTCGAGCCCAATCCCTTCCAACCCCGCTCCACAATGGACCAGGGCGCGCTCGACGAGCTCGCCCAATCCATCCGGTCCCGCGGGATTCTCCAGCCGCTGCTCGTCCGCCCGCATCCGACCGAGCCAGGTCGATTTCAAATCATTGCCGGGGAGCGTCGCTGGCGCGCCGCGGGGGCCGCCGGACTGCACGAGGTGCCGACGCTCGTCCGCGAATTGGCGGACACGGACGCCGCCGCCGTCGCCCTGGTCGAGAACCTGCAACGCCAGGATCTCAATGCGATCGACGAGGCCGAGGGCTATGAGCGCCTCATCAACCAGTTCGGCCTGACCCAGGAGGCTGTCGGCCAGGCCATCGGCAAATCCCGCAGCCACGTCAGCAACACGCTGCGGTTGCTGAATCTGCCGACCACGATCAAGGAAGCGCTCCGCAACGGCGTCATCTCAGCCGGTCATGCGCGCGCCCTGTTGGCTCACGAGGAACCTGAGATAGCGATGCGCGACGTGGTCAATCGGCATCTTTCGGTCCGTCAGACCGAGGCACTTGCGGCGCGCAAGCCGACACCGACGACATCGCCAACAACAACGCCTGAGCGCAACCCAAATATTGCTGCACTCGAGCATCGCCTGACAGAGCGCCTCGGCCTCCGCGTCCGGATTACTTTCGACGGCAGCGGAGGAACCGTGCACATCCGCTATGCTGATCTTGACCAGTTGGACGGTTTACTGAACAGCGTTCTACTTGATCAGTAATGCATAAATATAAATCTACGCTATTTTTAGGCTCGACTTTTTGCTCTCGCTGCTCTCCCAGCCGCGGCCCTCCGCGCCACCACCAGAATTGCGTTGCGGGACAGCACGAGATCGGGGGCCCCGGTGCGCTTGCAGGCCCGCTCGGCCTCGGCGAGAGCCGTCATGGCCGCCATCAGTCCGACTGACGACCAAAGCCCTAATGCCTGTGTGAAAGCGCCCATCCGCCGGAAAAACACCGGAGGCCGAGCCGATTTCGTCGCTTCGGCTGCGGGCAGGCCGTCGTCGGCCAATAGCCGCGCCCGGTGCAGGCGCTGGAGATGCATCAGCGCTGCCCGCAGCACGCCGACGGGTGTCGCACCTTCGGCAATCGCCAGTTCCAGCGCCCGGTCGGCCAACGCCACATCGCCCTCGGTCGCGGCGAACAGCGCGTCGTCCAGCGACAGCCCGGCAAGATCGCCCACACACGCCAGCGCCGCATCGAGGTCCACCTGCCCGCCAGGGCCGACATACAGGGCGAGCTTCTCCAGTTCCTGCCGGGTCGATGCCCGATCCGCTCCCAATTGCGCCGACAGCCAGGCCAATGCATCACGGTCGACGGTCACACCCGCCTCGTTCAGCACACTCCGGATCGTCTCCTCGAGCGCGCGTCCCTCCTCCGGGTAGCAGGCGATTGCCGCCGCGTCGGGCGCTGCTTCGACCAAGCTGCGCAGCCGTGATCGCGGCGGCAGCGCCGATGCCTCCAGCACGACGAGGGCAGGTGCGGCACCCTTCAATATCGTCGTCACCGCAGCGGCCGCGGCGTCGGTCGCGTCCCTCAGCCGCACGACCCGCCGCCCCCCGGTCAATGGCAGGGACGCGGCCTCATCCGCCAGACGCCCCACTTCGTCCCGTGTCAGCTCCGCCACCAAAAATGGATCGTCCACGGCTCCGGCCACAGACCGCACGAGAGCCGATGCGCGGTCACGCATCATCCCGGCGTCCTCGCCATACAGCAGAACGACGCGGCACGCGCCCGGATCGCGAAGGAACGCAGCCACGCGCTGCGGCGACAGCTTCACGCTGTCTCAGCCAGTCGCCGCCGCACGCCTGCGGAAAAAGATCGCGAGCTGCATGGTAATCTGATCGGCTACTGCTCCGGCCACTCGCTTCTGCAACGCCTCGTTTTCAAGGTCTGCGCCGAAGTACTGCTCGTCGAAGATATTCACGGCGTCCATCGCCTTCGCGAAGCCACTGGTCACCCTGGTGCGGCCGACATCCTGTGCCGATAAGGTCCAATTGGCATTGCCGGTCTCACGGAGGCGGGTCGCAATGTCGTTCTGTTGCACGGCAATCCCTTCGGCAGCGATCCAGAATGACACCTTCAGATCGTAGCGTCGCGCCACCCCGCTCGAGCCCCGTTCCAGCCGGTCTTGCAATGCCTGACGCAGTAGCTGGCCCGGCCGATCCGGTATTATCGCGACCTGGATTGCCGCGAGCTCACGTTGCGCCGCACCGGCGGCACCCGAAGCCGTCGGCATGTAAACCGGCTGAAAGCCGCAGCCGGATAGACCAGCGCCAGCGGCCAGCGCCAGCATACGCCGCCGCGGCAGGCACACCGTCATCCTGCGACCACGAAGTTTACGATCCGGTTCGGCACGTAGATCTCCTTGACGATCCGCTTGCCTTCCAGCGCGCGCGCGACATTCGGCTCGGTCTTTGCCAGCTGGATCGCCCTTGCGGCCGCGGCGCCCGGAGGCATTGATATCGTGCCGCGCAGTTTGCCCATGACCTGCACGGCAACCGTCACGGTGTCCACTACCAGGAGGTCGGGGTCCGCCTCCGGCCATGGCAACTCGGCCACGAGGCGGTCCGTTCCCGGGTTCAACCGGACATGCATCTCTTCCGCGAGGTGCGGCATCATTGGCGAGATCAGTCGAGCCAGCATCTCCACGGCCTCGCGCCGCGCCCACACAAGGCCGATCTCCGTCGGATCGCTCGTGCGTTCGTCGTCGGCGATCGCATTGGCCAACTCGTACAGCCGCGCCACGGCCACATTGAATGCGAAACTGTCGAGCGCCTCGCCCACTGCTGCGATCGTGCGATGGGTCACGCGCCGGAGCGCCCGCGCGGCCTCGCCGAATGCGTCCGGTTGCGCCGGCACGACCGGGTCCAGACCCTCCACCAGGCGAAACACCCGCTGGGTGAAGCGGAACGCGCCAGCGACGCCGCCCTCGGTCCACTCCATGTCGCGCTCGGGCGGATTATCCGACAGGATGAACCAGCGCGCGGTATCGGCACCGTAGCGGTCAATAATCGCCCCCGGGTCCACCGTGTTGCGCTTCGACTTGCTCATCGCCTCCACGCGACCAACCACCACGGGCTCGCCAGTCGAGCGGTGCGTCGCGGTGCCGTCCGGCAGCTTCGCCACCTCGTCCGGATAGAGCCACATGCCGTTCGACCCCGGCGCGTCGCGATAGCTCTCGTGCGTCACCATGCCCTGGGTGAACAGGCCGGCGAACGGTTCGTCCATGTCGAGATGGCCCGTGCGCTTCATCGCCCGGGTAAAGAAGCGCGAGTAGAGCAGATGCAGAATCGCATGCTCGATGCCGCCGATGTACTGATCGACGGGCATCCAGTGGTCGACGGCCTCCCGCACGACCGGCGTGTCCGCCCGCGGGCTGCAGAACCGTGCGAAATACCAGGCGCTGTCGACGAACACGTCGAACGTGTCGGTCTCCCGCCGCGCCGGCTTGCCGCAGCGCGGGCAGGCGACGTGCTTCCAGGTCGGATGGTGGTCCAGCGGATTGCCCGGGCGGTCGAACGTCACATCGTCGGGCAGTTTCACCGGCAATTGGTCGTCGGGCACCGGCACCACGCCGCAGTCGCCGCAATGGATCACCGGGATCGGGCAGCCCCAGTAGCGCTGCCGGCTTACGCCCCAGTCGCGCAGCCGCCAGTTCACCTCGCCATGCCCCGCACCGAGGCGTTCCAGCTCCGCGATGACCGCCCGCTTGGCCGCCTCGACGTCGAGCCCGTCCATGAAGCCCGAATTGAAGATGGTGCCGGGACCGACATAGGCCTCGCTGCCGATGCTGAAAGTCGCCGGGTCGGCGCCGGGCGGCAAAACTACCGGCACCACGCCCAGGCCGTATTTGCGCGCGAAGTCGAGGTCGCGCTGATCGTGCCCGGGGCAGCCGAAGATCGCGCCGGTGCCATATTCCATCAGCACGAAGTTGGCGATCCACACCGGAAACGATACCGGCTGCCCGGCCGCATCCTTCAGGAACGGATGCGCGACCCGGAGCCCGGTGTCGTAGCCCTGCTTCTCGGCGGTCTCGATCACCGCCTCGCTGGTGCCGAGACGCCGGCATTCGGCAACGAATGCCGCGGCCGTCGGATCACGCGCCGCCACCGCGGCCGAGAGCGGATGCTCCGGCGCCAGAGCGAGGAACGACATGCCGAACAGCGTATCGGGCCGCGTCGTGTAGACCTCGACATCGGCGATACCGCTCTCGGGCGGTGCGAGCGCAAAGTTCACCCGCGCGCCCTCGCTGCGGCCGATCCACCGCGCCTGCATCAGCCGCACGCGCTCCGGCCAGCGGTCGAGCGTGTCCAGCGCGGCCAGCAATTCATCAGCGTACTCAGTGATCTTCAGGAACCACTGGCTGAGCCGCTTCTTCTCCACCAGCGCACCGGACCGCCAGCCGCGGCCGTCGATCACCTGCTCATTCGCCAGGACGGTGCCATCGACCGGATCCCAGTTGACCCAGCTCTCCTTGCGCTCGACCAGGCCGGCGCGCAGGAAATCCAGGAACAGCTTCTGCTGCTGGCCGTAGTACTCCGGATCGCAGGTGGCGAACTCGCGCTCCCATTCCAGCGACAGACCCATCCGCAGCAACTCGGCGCGCATGGCGGCGATGTTCTCGCGGGTCCATTTCGCCGGATGGATGCCGCGCTCGCGCGCCGCGTTCTCCGCCGGCAGGCCGAACGCGTCCCAGCCCATCGGATGCATCACTGCGTAGCCGCGTGCCCGCTTGTAGCGAGCCACCACGTCGCCGAGTGTGTAGTTGCGCACATGGCCCATGTGGATCTTCCCGCTGGGATAGGGGAACATCTCCAACACATAGTACTTCGGCTTGCCGTCCATCGGCACGTCGGCCACGCGGAAGCAGCCGCGCTCGGCCCAGGCGCGCTGCCAGCGAGGTTCGGCCTCACGGAAGTCATAGCGTGGCACGTCCGCGGCGCCAGGGGGGGCGACGGGGGCAGTGTGTGTCAAACTCTCGGCCATCGGCAATCGGTCTGTTGCAGTGTCTGCCTGTATCCGTCGCGAGCGCCTGTCGCGCAAGGGGCCTGCCGCGGCGTGTGTTTCGCCGGGCCACGATGCCTCACTGCGCCAACACTTGAGAAGAAATCGCCTGCATCGCTCGTGTGTTCAGCCCGAAGGCCGTCTGTTTTTGGTCAGACAGCGAAGCCGTGCCGTGCCCGGCAGTCGATCTGGGATGGGCCGGTGGCGGCGCGGGTACCCACGAACTGCCGAAGGAGCTGCTCCGTCAGCGGCGCGGGTTTCGCCCGGTCGTCGTCAACTGTTGGCCAGTGATTGTTCCCGCAACTCGCGAGCACGGGACAAAACCTTGTTCTCGATCTCGCCGATGGTGACCGGGCTTACTCCCGAATCGACCCACTGCCCGTTCTGCAGCACCTGGCGGAAGATCGTCACGCGAACCCCGTCGCTCCGCAGTTCCCGGCCGAGGATATAGGCGGTGGCCTTGAAGCGTTCTCCGGAGGTGGCAGCCGGCGTGTACCAGTCCGTGATGATCACGCCGCCAAATGGATCAGCCGATGCAAGCGGCATGAAGCTGAGCGTATCGAGGGCGCCACGCCACAGATACGCGTTCACGCCAAGGGCTCCGCCGCCTCCTGCCCCATTGTCGCCTGGCTTGTTTTTCGCTGTGCCGAACACCAGCGAGCTGTCTCCCAGGATGCTACCCCCGGGCATGCTGCCACTGCTGGCCGGCCCCTGTTGGCCGATATAGCCCGGATCAGTTGGACTGGGCTTCGACCCCGAGCAGCCGGCCAAGACCAGCGCGGCCAGCAGGGTAACGGCGACAAGGTTTAATCTGATTGGCATTGCCTGCCTGTCTGAAGCATCACGCGGAACCGATGGATTCCATAGCGGTTCCTGTCCGCGTCGCCAAGGCCTGACGCGCTGATTCGCCAGACAACGAAAAAGCGGCGGGGAATGACCCCGCCGCCAGTTGTCGCCGAATGTCGCGATGCGTTCAGAAGTTCACCACATCGCCAATCAGGAAGGTCTGCCCCCTGATGTTGTTGTTCGCATTCGACCCGATCGCGCCGGTGACGAAGTTACGATCGGCCTGGTACTGGTCCATGTAGAGATATTCGGCAAACGCGGTGAAGCCAGGCGCTAAGGTGTAGCTGAAGCCGGTGCTGAGGCCTCGGGCCCGCAACTGGGATATGCC
>DATMND010000316.1:0-3237 GCA_035569235.1 Acetobacteraceae bacterium
CTGAAGTTCGACAATACCGTGACGTTGGCCAGAGCGATCACGATGTCCAATGCCAACCAGACATTGGAGATCGGGGCCGGCGGGGCGGTGACGATCAACGTTACTCAGGCCGTCAACCCTGGCACCATCAAGATGGATGGCGGCACACTCACCGATACCGGCGGCATCTCGTTCGGCAACGGCGGAGGGCTGACCGGTTCCGGCAAGGTTGCCGCGAATTTGACTGGCGGGTCCACCGACAACATCACTGCGTCGGGCGGCACGCTGGATCTGACGGGGACGTTCGGCAGCGGGCTCGTCGCGGCAATCGACGCGACCAAACCCTCCGACCTGAAGTTCGACAATACCGGGACGTTGTCGGCGCCCATCGCGATCACCAGCAGTAACCAGACATTGGAGGTCGGATCGGCCGGCAATCTGACCATCAACGGCGCGCAAAGCGTCAGCGGCGGCGGCACGATCAAGCTTGACGGGGGCACGCTTACAGACTCCAACGGCCTCACCGTCGGCAGTGGCGGAACCCTGACGGGTTTCGGTACAGCTCCCAATGCCATCACCCTGGCTGGCGGCACCATTTCGCAGTCTGGCGGCGTGCTGAATGCTCTATTCATCACCGGCTTCGGCACGGTGAACGGCGTCACCGGCACGACGAGTCCCGTCACCGGCGCGAGCCAAATCGTTGCTTTCGGCGGTGGCACGCTCGACCTGACCGGCACGGTCAGCGGCGCGCAGCTGGTGGTCGATGCGACGAAGGCCGGCGTTGCCAATGTTCTGAAGGTCGACGGCAATGTCACGGCGGGTGGTATCGGTTCGATCCAAATCAACAATGCCAATCAGACCGTGGAGATCGGCGCCGCCAGCACCCTGACGCTGACTCAGCTCGAAAGCATGACCAACGGCACGATCAAGCTCGACGGCGGCACGCTCACCGACGCCGCCGGTGTGAGTGTCGGCAAGGGTGCGAAGCTGCTTGGTAAAGGCGTGGTTGTTGGCCCGATTTCAGGCGGCGGCACAATTGAGGCCACCGGCGGTCTGTTGAACATCGGCGGCAACCTGACCAACGGCATGGTGCTACAAGCGGACAGTGTTGCATCGTCCGTTCTGGAACTGGGCGGAACCATCTCGACCTCGACCAGCTTCACTTATCTCAACACCGGTGGAGTCTTCAACGGCACGCTGCAATTGGACGCGGGCGCTTTGGTATCGTTCGGCACCAATGGCGTGATCAGCGGCATGAACGTGGCGATTGGTTCTGGTACCACGCCCACGGATGTGCTGGATCTGCGTTCGGTTGCCTTCAGCTCCAGCTACTCCACCGATATCGTGGGCGGGAACACGATCCAGCTCTGGGGCGACGTCGGACACACCAGTCTGCTGGCCTCGTTCCATCTTGCTGCTCCGGTCGCTACTGGAACCTTTGTGGACTGGCAGGCCGACAGCGGCGGCGGCACCAATCTCTTCCTCGACGACGATCCCTGTTACGTGGCCGGCACGCATATCCTCACCGCCACCGGCGAACGGATGGTCGAAAGCCTGATGCAGGGCGACATCGTCCTCACACTGGCGGGCGGGGACCTGAGCGCGCGGCCGGTCAAATGGATCGGACGGCGGCGCATCGACCTGACCGCACACCCTCGGCCGGAGACCGCTGCGCCGATCCGGATCCGACGCGGCGCGTTCGCCGACAACATGCCGCACCGCGATCTTCTGGTATCGCCTGACCATGCGGTCTTCGTCGATGGGAAGCTCATCTGCGCCCGTCAACTGGCCAACGGCGCGACGATCCGCCAGGAGAAGGGCCGGGCCGCGGTGGAGTATTTCCACGTCGAACTGGACGCGCATGCGATCCTGCTGGCCGAGGGCCTGCCGGCCGAGAGCTACCTCAACACCGGCAACCACGGTTTCTTCATCAACTCGGGCGAGCCGCTTGTGCTGCATCCCGACATGACGGACGAAACGGACTATCCGACACGCGAGGCGGCCTCGTGCGCGCCGTTCGTTTCAGACGAGGCCAGCGTGTTGCCGGTGTGGCAGCGTTTGGCCGCGCGTGCCGCCGCCCTGGGCCTGCCGGTGCCGAAGCTCGAGATCACCAGCGATCCGGAGTTGCAGATTATCGCCAAGGGTCGGACGGTGCGGCCGCTGTATGGCGAAAACGGGCTCTACATCTTCGTCCTGCCGAAGGGTGCGACGGAGGCGCGACTGATCTCGCGCGCCGGTTCGCCCGCGGATGTGCGCCCGTGGCTGGACGATCGCCGATGCCTCGGGGTGAACGTGGAGCGCATCGTGCTGCGCGGTGCGAGCGAATTGCGGGAGGTTCCGGTCGATCATCCGGGCCTGTCGCGGGGCTGGCACGTGGTGGAGCGGGACGGCATTGCGCTGCGCCGGTGGACCAGCGGCGATGCGGTGCTGCCGCTGCCGGCGCTGGGTGGCCCGACGATGCTGGAGATCCGCGCCGGCAACGGTGGAATGGGTTACGTTGTCGGGGCTGATGCCAAGGCCGAAGTCGAGCGCATGGTCGCCTGAGCTGACATGGCCGGGTGAACGAATGCTCCCTTGGGTCTGATGGTAGCTGGGGATCAAGTGTGGAACCAGAATCCCAGGGGGCAGTTTGCACGGCGTGCGCGGCACGTCGGGATAGCGAGAGATCGGGATAGGCGCCAGGCGGAAGTCTTGTCTGGCCGGGCCGCCTCTGATTGACCCTGGTAGCTTCTGCAAATCGGCCCGCTGCAAGCATCTTACAATCCCGCGCGGACGCTCTCCTGAACGCGCGGCGACCGGCTGATGACCGACATTTTCGCCATATCACCGGAAGCGGTGACGGCCCTCACCCGTCGCGCGACTCGCGCGTCAGATCGGTACGATCATGAAATTCATAGCCCGCGAATTTCATCCGCCATGCTTGTCCAGAAACTCGGCCAGAGCGGCCTCGAAGATAGCCTGGTATGTAATCCGCCGACCGGTCCGCTCCTCCTCACCCGCCGCCCATCGCCGCAGCCTGCGGTATTGGTGTGCCTCCCGCAGTGCTGCGATCTTATACGGTAGCGCATTGCACGCCATGTCGCCTTCGGCCGTCGCACAGCATGCAGAGCAATTACCCTAAATCTGGCAGTTGGCTGATTGCCTCTGTGGGCCGAATCGGCTGAACAGTAGGCGATGGCCGCATCTGTTCCAGCGCTTTCGCCTCACCCTGCGGGTGAACAACCATCGGTAGAGGAGTTCTCCGCGATTGCGGAGACG
>DATMND010000317.1:0-3062 GCA_035569235.1 Acetobacteraceae bacterium
TGGGCTCGCGCCGAGCAAATGGGACAGAGCATTCCCCAGGATGGGCCGCTCCGTGGCAACGTGGAGATTGCCGATCGCCGGATCATCGCGGGCTGGGCGATGCTGGAATCGCATCCCGATGTTCCCGTGCGTCTTGAGGTCATGGTCAATAGCGTGGTGGTCGCAGAGGTGCTGGCGAAGCAGTACCGCCGCGATCTCGAAGCCGCCGGCATCGGCGACGGGCGGCACGCGTTCCGTCTGAATCTTCCGGAGCCACTAGATCCATGTGCAGCACATGAGATCGTCGTGCGGCGCGCGGCGGATGGAAGAGAGCTCGAGCGATGCCCCGTGACGGTCGCGCCGGCGGCCTCGATGGACGATGGGGCATGTGCGGACCTTTCTGTCATGTTGGAAAGGTTGGCGGCACGTGTCGAGACGCCCGCGGAAGCGGACACTTTGTTGAATTGTCTGCTGGATGCGACAGAACAGATGCGTCAGGCGCATGCCGGTTCGATTGACCGACAGTTGCCGGCGCGACAATCCCGACGTGGCGGCGACACGCTGCCCGGCAAGTGCGTATTGGTCGTTGATACCGAGTGGCCAAAGCTGGATCGCGATGCTGGCTCGCAAGCGATAAGCAGTCACATCCACTGTCTGCAACAGCTTGGCTGGCATGTGGAGTTTGTCGCAACCGATATGCTGCCTGGCGATGCGGCATCCTGCCTGATAAGCACGGGTGTTGTCTGCCATATGCCGCCCGCGGTGTCGTCCGTGGAAGAAGTGCTTCGTAGGCATCCCGGAAAATTTGATCTAGTCTACCTTCACCGGCCCCAGAATGCGTTGGCCTATGCCGGGCTGGCACGTCAGTACCAGCCCCAGGCGCGGCTGATCTATAGCGTGGCAGATCTACATTTCCTTCGCCTCGGCCGCCAGGCGGAAGTCGAGGACCGCCCGGAGCTTGCCCGCGACGCCCAGGCGCTGTGCAGGCGCGAAATGTTCGCGATGCAATTGGTTGATTCCGTGATCACGCATTCCTCGCATGAGGCAGCCTTGCTTGGACAGATCGCTCCTGGGCTCGCGGTGCATGTCGTGCCGTGGACGGTAGCGCCGCACCCCTCCGCGTCAACGTGGGCGGAGCGGTCCGGCGTGGCCTTCGTGGCCAATTTCCGCCACACGCCGAATTTGGATGCGGCATACTGGCTTGTGCACAGCGTGATGCCGCGGGTGTGGGAGCGCGATGCCGATGCTTCCTGTCTGATTGTCGGCGCGGACATGCCGCCGAGGCTCGCCGCCACCATGAGCGATCCTCGTGTTCAGTTGCTTGGGCACGTGGATGATCTGTCACAGGTCTATGGCCAGGTGCGGCTGGCGATCGCGCCAATGCGTTCGGGGGCCGGCATCAAGGGCAAGGTGATCGAGGCCTTCGCGGCCGGACTGCCATGTGTGATGACACCGGTCGCTGCCGAAGGGCTGCCACTACCGAACGCGCTGACCGAACTGATTGCCGGCGATGCCGAGGGTTTGGCGGCGCTGATATGTCGCCTGCATGACGACGCGGATTACAGTGCCCGTCTCGGTCAGGCCGGCATTGGTATGGTGTGCCGGCACTTCAGCGACGCACATGTCCGCAACGCACTTGCCACAGCGATCGCACCAACGGAATCATCACCGGTGGTCCAATATCTGCCGCCGCGCTGGCTTGCCGCCGCCTGACCGCAGGCCGTTGCGATCACTCGCTGCGCGGAAGGAGCGATCCGCGCAGCGATGACGGCCGGTATGGTGTCATTGCAGTACGAGGCGGAGATCCCAAGAAGGAGCTTATGATGGAGGTGGGCACGTATGCAGGCCTGCTAAATCAGCGAATTGTAGTTACATCGCCTGACAGGGATTATATCCGCGTTGAAAAGCATTTCTTCATTGATTGCATGCTTCCTTCCCTGCAGGACATCAGGGTTGACGAACCATGGTATCTTCAGACCTATCCCGACGTGCAGCGAGCCATCAAAATGGGCGTGGTGCCAGATCCCAAATCCCACTATTGCCGCTTCGGGTTCTATGAACACCGTATGCCATATCGGATCGTTATCGACGAATCCTGGTATGTGGCCGAATATCCGGATGTTCGCGCTGCGATTGCGAGCCGGCAGTTTTCCTCCGGCCAGGCCCACTTCGATATGGATGGCTTTCGTGAAGGGCGCATGCCTTACCCGAATTTTCGATTGGAATCGACAGGCGGAAATGGCCTATACAAGCAGGTGCGCTCTGCTGCGGGGCGATAGTCTTTCCATCACCCTGGCTATCGGACGAAATGAAGGACCGTGACACGCGTGAAGCACGAGGACGCCTCGAAAGGCAGGTTGCGCGCACCAAGAGAGCAGCCTTCGGATCTGTCTGATCCGCAGCCATCGATACCATTCCCCGATGGATTTGATGAAGCCGCGTATCTGGCAGCGAACCCTGACGTGACTGCTGCCGTGACAAGCGGTGAATACCGGTCAGGTTATTTTCATTATCTTACGATCGGATGGCGGGAAAAGAGGCCTCTCTTCGAGACCGGCAGCGAACCTCGTGGCCGGCTCATACGGACGCTTCCCAAGCTGGCAGTACCTCTCGCGAGTTCCATCGAAGCGCAGCTCACGGTGGAGGCCGTCCTCGTTTCCAATGCGGGCGGTCTCCTGGTGGTTGGATGGCTGGACGACGCGGACGTGCCGTTGGATTACTTCCGGGTGACTGCGGCGGGTTGGTACTACACCTTCGATTTGTCGTCTGTCGTTCGCTTCCGACGGCGCGATGTCGAGGCCGCAATCGGGTCATCCCGCGTGCACGGATTCGGCTTTCTTGCCTTCGCCTTCCTGACGGACGGGCTCGATGTATCTCGTGGCTGCGAACTTACGGTAGGATTGCAGGGCGTCGGACATTCGTCTGTTCCATGCATGCCTCGGCGGGTTGCCGATACCGAATTGCGCAACGTCATGCTTTCCTATGTCGCGGAACTGGAGTTCTTCGGCAACCGCCAGGTCGAGGCCATGCGCTTCCTCGATGGGTCGGTCGGCCGCCAGATCATCGACCACAATCTGCACATA
>DATMND010000318.1:0-11387 GCA_035569235.1 Acetobacteraceae bacterium
GGCATGCCAAACTGCGAACCGACGGCGGCAACGCGCAAGTCGCACGCGGCCGCAACCTCGACCCCGGCGCCAAATACATAGCCCTGGATCCGAGCAATTACCGGTACGGGCAGGCGACGGAACACATCGCAGCTGCGGTGCACCAGAGTGATGAAAGCGCGCGCCGAGGTAGCATCGAGCGCGGCCATTTCGGCAATGTCGGCGCCACCGATGAAGGCGCGTTCGCCGGCACCGCGCAGGACGATCGCACGCAGGCTCGCGTCGATCCCAAGGCGCTCAACCGTCGCGATCAGTTCGGTCATCACAGTTGTGTTCAGCGTGTTCAGCTTTGCCGGATTGTTGATGGTCACGACCGCGACGCCGCGCGCATCCTGCTGCACGTTCACCCATTTCCGCTCTGCCATCGCTTGTCCCTCGCCAATTGCGCCGCACTGACCGCCATCCCATACTGTGTCGCCAACCACAACGAGGGGAGACATGGCGATCGCTCCGCGCCAACCGCATTCATCCTGGTACCGGCGCTTCTGGTATGCGGACCGCTCGCCTCTCGATCCGCTTGTCGACCGGATGTTGACATTCGCCATCATCGCACTGGCGCTTCTTGCGGGCGCCACGACGCTGCTCCGCGCCGATGGCGGGCAGCGCGCCGTGACGGGAACGACATTCACCGAAACAGCACGTTGAGGACGGGCATGCGTATCATCATCATGGGGGCCGGCGGCCTCGGCGGCTATTTCGGCGCACGCTTGGCCGTTGCGGGCAACGACGTTGCCTTTGTCGCGCGCGGCGCGCACCTGGCGGCGATCAGGCAGAACGGATTGCGCGTCACCAGTGCACTTGGCGATTTGCATCTGCACGACGTCGTCGCCACCGACAATCCGGCGACACTGGCGCCGGCGGACGTGGTGATGATCGCGGTGAAGCTGTGGGACACCGAGACGGCGGCGGAGGCTGTGAAACCGCTTGTGCGGCCAGGCACCGCGGTCGTTTCGTTCCAGAACGGCGTCGGCAAGGATGCGGTCCTGACGCGCATCTTTGGGCGTGAAGCGGTGATCGGCGGGGTCGGCCAGATCGGGGTCGTCATTGCCAGTCCCGGCGTGATCTCCCACACCGGGACAATGGCGAAGCTGATCTTCGGGGAACTGGACAATACCCGGTCGAAACGCGTCGAGGCGTTGCTGGCAACGTGCAGGGTCGCGGGGATCGACGCCGAAATCGCCGATGATATCAATCTGGCGACCTGGCAGAAATTTGCCCTTCTGGTCGGGATGTCGGCCTGCACCGCGAGCATGCGTTCGAACCTTGGCCCGATCCGCGCCAATCCCCAGGCGCGCGTCTTTCTGCGCGACGTGATGCGCGAGGCCGTCGCCGTCGGACGCGCGTCGGGTGTGCCGCTGGCGGAGGACTTTGCGGACCAGAGGATGGCGTTCATCGAGACCTTGCCACCACAGATGACCGCTTCGATGCAGGGCGATCTGGCGCGCGGCAATCGGCTGGAGGTGCCTTGGCTGAGTGGGGCTGTCGTCGAAATGGGCCGCAAGGCCGGCGTTCCGACCCCGCTCAATCGCGCCGTGTCCGATATCCTGGCGCTATACGCCAACGGCGCGCCAGCCAGCACCGCCTAGCGGACAGGTCCTGCAACCTGATTGTGGCTTGTGCCGCGCCCGCCATGCAGCACGCCGCCGTGGCCGGGCACCGATGCAAAGAGGACGATAGCCGCGCTGATCAGCCTGCTAGATGACCAGCCACGCGGTGACGCCGAGCACTCCCCAGAAAAGGCCGGACACCAATCCTCCGAGGACAAATCCGGTGGGGGTTCGAGCGTGGGGGATCTCGGGCTCACTCGTGCGCCCCTCCGACGGGGTATTTGTCTCAACCAGCCGTATCATTGACTCCCCCCTCCAATGAGCGCCGCAAAGTAACAAGCGGCTGAGCACGGAAGCAAGCGTTCGTGACCGGTGTCGCCCTGATGTCCGATGACAAGGGGTGATCCGTGACAGTAGCGATCCGACTATGTTAGCTATCCGTAATGATAACGGTGTCGCTTGGTTGGCTCATCTCCAGCCGTACTTTCTGTTACAATCATCATGTTGCAGGACGAACCAGCGAGGCGATTTCGGAACACGTTCGATCCGAATTGACAAACCGCAGAATTTCAATTTGAATACTTGCAATCACGTAAACGTGAAGACATACTCACAGTTACGTGAATGGACTGCGCACCTGAGAGCGAAATGGGTTTTCCAATGGAAATGCTGCGGACCGCGCCCACCCCCCCAACGGGTCTTTCCTTTGACATCTCCGACCTGATCCTCCTGCAGGGATGGGCGGAATTCCACGACGTCCGGATGGTCGTCGAACTGGACCATTCCGTGGAGGGCGATGAGTACGAGGAAGTCGTAGCCCTATACAGCAACGACCGGATGCTCAGGCGCTGGATCCTCTGGCGCTCCGCGAGCGAAGTCGTTGCGCAGCCGTTGCTGGGCCGCGCCCGCCACTTCGGCTCCGTCGCCGAAGCGTTGGAAGGCCTGATCGCTTCCGCCCCATAGGAAACCCGCCGGCTGACTTTCGGCCCGTTTAGCTCCGGTACGACCCGTTGATGTCGATGTAGCCGTGCGTCAGATCGCAGGTCCACACCGTGGCCTTGCCGCGGCCCAGACCAAGATCGATGGCAATCGCCACCTCGCTTCCCTTCATGTGGGCTACCACCGGCGCCTCGTCGTAGCCGGCTACCACACCACCGTCACGGGCCATCCACACACCACCCACGCCGATCGACAGCTTGTCGCGGTCGGCCGGCTCGCCGGCCTTGCCGACCGCCATGACGATACGGCCCCAATTCGCGTCCTCACCGGCGATCGCGGTCTTGACCAGCGGTGAGTTGGCCACCGCCAAGCCGATACGCTTGGCCGAGCGCGCCGTTGCAGCGCCGGTGATGTCGATCCGTACCAGCTTCTGTGCCCCCTCCCCGTCGCGCACGACCTGCAGCGCCAGATCCAGCAGGACATCGTCAAGCGCGCGCGCGAAGTCGCCGAGGATGCGCCCGCCTTCCGGCGGAATCCGGGGATGCTTTGCCTGGCTGGTGGCGAACAGCAGGACGGTATCCGAGGTCGATGTGTCGGAATCCACCGTCGTGCAGTTGAAGCTGGCGTCCACGCCCTTATTCAGCAGGGCCTGCAGCGCGCCAGCCGGTATCCTGGCATCGGTCGCGACGTAGCACAGCATGGTCGCCATATCGGGTGCGATCATCCCGCTGCCCTTGGCGATACCCGAAATGCGCACTTCCGTCCCTCCGATCAAGGCGGTCCGCGTCGCCACCTTGGGGAACGTGTCGGTCGTCATGATGCCGCGCGCGGCATCGGGCCAGGCATCGTCGCGCAGGCCGGCATGCAGCGCCGGCAGCGCATCGATCAGCTTCTGGTACGGCAGCAACTCGCCGATCACCCCCGTGGAGGCGATGAACACCTGTTTCGGAGTGCAGCCTACCAGCTTGGCCGCAGCCGCCGCCGTCGCGGCGCAGGCGTCGCGTCCGGGGTTTCCGGTGAACACATTGGCGTTGCCGGCGTTGACCACGACGGCGCGTGCCTTGCCACCCTTCAGCGCTGCTCGACACCAGTCGACCGGCGCGCCCGGACACCGGTTGGACGTGAAGACACCCGCCACCGTGGTCCCCGGCGCCAGTTCGATCATGACGACGTCGTTGCGACCCTGATAGCGGAGGCCTGCCGCCGCGGCGCCCAGACGGACACCAGGAACAGGAGGCGATTCCGTCAGCGGAACGGCAAGCGGAGACACGGACGGAGCCATGAGTTCCTTCTCCGGTCAGCCCAGACGCTGGATTATTTCGCGGGCGGCGGTTCTGCCTGATCCGTGGCGCGAACCGGTGACCCGTCCATGTTGAACTTCTCCACGGCGACCGTCGAGCGAGCCTTCGCCACCGCCTTCTGCACGCCCTCCTGGATCATTTTCTGGCGCAGTTCCTCACGCGCCTTGTCGAAGGTTGGGGGAGCGGCCGGGCGGCGTTCAACCAGCAGAATGACATGCCAGCCGAACTGGCTGTGCACCGGTGTCTGCGTTATCTGGCCCGGCTGCAGGGCGAAGGCGGCGGTGGCGAATTCCGGCACCATCTCGTCTTTCTTGAAGAAGCCGAGATCGCCGCCCTGCTCTGCGGCGCTGGGATCCTTGCTGTATTGCTTGGAGAGCGCGGCAAAGTCTGCGCCGCCGTTGAGTTCGGCAATGACCTTCTTCGCGTCGGCCTCGTTATCGACCAGGATGTGCTTGGCGTGCACTTCCTCTTCCCCGGTCTTGCCGGCGATCTCCTGATCGTAGCGGGCATGCACCGCGGCGTCGGTCACGGTAGGCCCTACCTCCTTGCTCAGAACGGCCGTCTGGAGCGCGCGATCCTCGGCGGCGGTGACCTGGCGCTGGACAGTGGGGTCCTTGTCGAGCCCCGACTTGTGCGCCTCGGTCACCAGGGCGCGCGCGTCGATCATCTGGTCTAGCAGCATCGGATACAGCGCCTGCGGCGGCAGACTGCGCATGTTTTCCGGCAGCAACTGCACGGCATCCTTGAGGTCGCTCAGGTGGATCGGCTTGCCGTCCACCTTGGCCACAACCGGGTCGTCGGGCGCCGGGGCCGGCGTTCCCTGCGCGCGGGCAGCGGCGCAGGTGAGCATGACGGCGCAGGTCGTGGCGACGACGAGTCGAACAATGGCGTCAGAAGAAGATAGCATCGAAACCCCTGTCTCCCGCAGGCGGCGACTTATGGCCGAACCACCTCGGCCTCGCAAGGACAACGCGCCGCCGAGACATCGCTGCGTCGTTGACCCGGGCGGGTCCGGGTCCTATCTCAACCCTGCCCCGGCATTGATCCGGGGCCTGCCCGCCCGGCCCGGCGCCGATCATCCGAGAAGGTCCCATGTTCGCTGCCATTGCCCGCACCGTGTTCGGCACCGCCAATGATCGTTCGCTCAAGGCATATCAGCGCCGAGTGCCGCAGATCAACGCCCTCGAACCGGCCATGGAGGCGCTGTCGGATGAGGCGCTGCGGGCAAAAACTGCGGAATTCAGGGAGAAGCTGGCCGCCGGCGCAACGCTGGACGACATTCTGCCGGAAGCGTTCGCCGTGGTGCGCGAGGCGTCCAAGCGAACGCTGGGTCAGCGGCATTTCGACGTGCAGCTGGTCGGCGGCATGGTGCTGCACGACGGCAAGATCTCCGAGATGAAGACCGGCGAAGGCAAGACGCTGGTCGCGACTCTGCCCGTCTATCTGAACGCGCTGGCCGGCAAGGGCGTGCACATCGTCACGGTGAACGACTACCTGGCGCGCCGCGACGCCGACTGGATGGGTCAGATCTACGGCTTCCTCGGCATGAGCGTCGGCGTGATCGTGCACGGCCTGGAAGACGACCAGCGGCGCGCGCAGTACGCCGCCGACATCACCTATGGCACCAACAATGAGTTCGGCTTCGACTACCTGCGCGACAACATGAAGTACCGGCTGGAGGACATGGTCCAGCGCGAATTCTTCTTCGGCATCGTGGACGAGGTGGACAGCATCCTGATCGACGAAGCCCGGACGCCGCTGATCATTTCGGGTCCGGCCGAGGACAGCTCCGACCTGTATCGTCAGGTGGACGCGGTGGTGAAGGAGCTGGTGAAGGACGAGAGCACCTACGAGAAGGACGAGAAATTCCGCACCGTGGCGCTGACCGAACCCGGCTCTGAGCGGGTCGAGGACATGCTGCGCGACGCCGGCATCATCACCGAGGGCAATCTCTACGACATCTTCAACGTGTCGGTGGTGCATCACGTGCAGCAGAGCCTGCGCGCCAATACGCTGTTCGCCCGCGACGTGGACTACATCGTGCGCCAGGGCAAGGTGGTGATCATCGATGAGTTCACCGGCCGCATGATGGAAGGCCGCCGCTATTCCGACGGACTGCACCAGGCACTGGAGGCGAAAGAGCACGTGGACGTGCAGGCCGAGAACCAGACCCTCGCCTCCATCACGTTCCAGAACTATTTTCGGATTTATCCGAAGCTCGGCGGCATGACCGGCACGGCGATGACCGAGGCGGACGAGTTTGCCGAGATTTACAAGCTCGACGTGGTGGAGATCCCCACCAACGTGACGTGCGTCCGCAATGACGAGGACGACGAGGTCTACCGTTCGGCCGCCGAGAAATACGAGGCGGTTGCGACACTGATCGAGGAGGCTCGCAAGGCGGGCCAGCCGGTGCTGGTCGGCACCACCTCGATCGAGAAGAGCGAGACGATCAGCGAGATCCTGAACCGGAAGAAGGTCCCGCATGCCGTGCTGAATGCGCGCTTCCACGAGCAGGAGGCGGAGATCGTCGCCCAGGCCGGCGCGCCTGGAGCGATCACGATCGCGACCAACATGGCCGGGCGCGGCACCGACATCAAGCTCGGCGGCAACCTCGAGATGCGGCTGAAGAAAGAGCTGGCGGGAATCGAAGACCCCGGCCTGCGGGCGACGCGCGAGGCGGAAATCCGTGACGAGATCGCGGTGGCGCATGAGAAGGTGAAGCAGGCGGGCGGCCTGTTCGTGATCGGCACCGAACGCCACGAGAGCCGCCGCATCGACAACCAGTTGCGTGGCCGGTCAGGCCGTCAGGGCGACCCGGGGCGGTCGCGTTTCTTCCTGTCGCTGGAAGACGACCTGATGCGCATCTTCGGCTCCGAGCGGATGGGCGGGATGCTGCAGAAGCTCGGCCTGAAGCAAGGCGAGGCGATTGTCCATCCGTGGATCAACAAGGCGCTGGAGAAGGCACAGAAGAAGGTCGAGGCGCGCAACTTCGACACACGCAAGAACGTGCTGAAATACGACGACGTGATGAACGCGCAGCGCAAGGAGGTTTATGCGCAGCGCAAGGAGTTCATGAAGGCGACCGATGTTTCCGAGACGGTCGCCGATATGCGCGCCGAGATCGTCGAATCGACCGTCATGCGCCGCGTGCCGGAGAAGGCTTTCGCGGAACATTGGCAGCTGAAGGAACTGGCGGAGGACATCAAGCGCGTGGCGAACCTCGATCTGCCGATCGAGGAGTGGGGCCGCGAGGAAGGCATCGACGAACGCCATCTTCGCGAACGGGTCGAGCAGGCGACGGATACGATGATGGCGGCGAAGGCGGCCAACATGGGCCCCGAGCTGATGCGCTTCATCGAGAAGTCGCTGCTGATCCAGACGATGGATGCGGTGTGGAAGGAGCACCTGTACGCGCTCGACCACCTGCGTCAGGGGATTGGGCTGCGCGCCTATGGCCAGCGCGATCCGTTGAACGAATACAAGAGCGAGGCGTTCGCGCTGTTCAATGCGATGCTGGACGAGCTGAAGGAGCGCGTGACGGCGATGCTGTCGCGCGTTGAGCTGGCGCCGGAGCCGATCCGCCCGCCACCACCGGTGCAGTTCATGGAGCTGCATCCGCAGCCGCAGTCGGCGTTTGCGGGCGAGCCGGAGATGGCGCTGGAGGGCGCGGGCGGGACAGGAGCGGGCGCCGCGGCGCTGGCGTCGCAGCCAACGCGTTCCGATGCGATCGATCTGAACGATCCGTCCACTTGGCGCAGCACATCGCGCAATGCGCCATGCCCGTGCGGGTCTGGGCGGAAATACAAGCACTGCCACGGACGGTTGGCGTAAGGCGTTCGTCAAGGGTGGGGCAAAGCACCGGACGCGCCAGCCGCCGGTCCCTGACGATCTGGATTTTCGCAGCGGTTCTGGTTTCGACGATGTCGGGTTGGACTGCCAATGTTCCGACGGTGCTTGTTCTCCCGCTTGAGATGGTTGACACCTCCGGCGAACCGGCTACGGATTTGAAAGAGCACGAAGATCGACTGGCTGCATCGACGCGATACCTTTCGCTGCACCTAGGGTCGCATGGGCTCTACAGCATTGTCGATCCCACTCCGATCGATGCCGAGATTGACAAGGCGCGGGCCATGCAGCCGCTCGACAATTGTAATGGCTGCGAGCTTGACCTGGCCCGGCTGGTCCATGCCGATCGAGTGTTGATCGGCGAATTCCATAAGGTCAGTACCTTGATAGGCAGCCTTCGCATCAGCATCGTGGATGTTGCGACTGGACAGAGCGTATTCCGCCGCGAGCTTGGCTTTCGCGGCGACACGGACGAGGCGTGGCAACACGCTGTGCGGTTCTTTGTCCGTGATCTGGAAGAGACTCCCGCAGAGCAACGATGAACGATGCGCTGAGGCGATGGGCGGCTCTCAGGGAAGATTCTTGTCGCAGTCGCCGGTTGCCCATCCAGTCAGTGCTTCACAGGGCACGGCGATCTTGAAGTTCCGTTCCTGCGATGCGCCGCCGAGGCTGTCGAACCATTTGTGATAGATGCGCACGGCTTCGCCGCTTTGCTCCAGTTCCAGCAGTTCGCCATTCACGGCGTCAAGAAGTTCCTTCTGGTTCTTGGCGAGTCCGATGCCGACATTCTCCTCCGTTAGGAAGATCGGCAGGATCTTGAACCTGGCCCGATCGGGCGCATGGGCGAGGAAACCCGCAAGCGTATGGTGGTCTTGGGCCACGGCTGCCACGCTTCCGTTGCGCAGTGCCTGCATGGCTTGCGGCGTGTCATCGTAAACCGACCGTTGGGCCGCCCGGAAGTCGTGCGACAGGTATTCTTCCTGGGTGGTGTTCTTCACGACCCCGATGCGGCTGTAAACGAAATCTTCAAATCTGTTCGAGTCGCCAGTCAGAACCAGCAACTGAACGCCCGTGCGGAAGTAGGGTATCGAGAAGTCAATGACCTCTGCCCGTTTATGCGTGATGGTAAGATAGGCGACGATCAGGTCAGCTTTGCCGGCCTGCAGGAGCGGAATGCGGTTGGACGGGTTTGTGGCGACAAGCTGCAGTTTTACCCCGATATGCCGCGCAATCGCATTCGCGAAGTCGACGTCGTAACCAACCAGCTGGTGGGACACAGGGTCCATGGCCCCGAATGGCGGATTGCTGTCGAACACGGCCGCGCGCAGCAGCCTCGCCGCACGGATGTCGTCCAATTGACTGGCATGGATCGGCTGCGCCGCGACCAGAACGGCTACCATGATCATCAGCGCACAGAGCTTCCGTCGCATATCCCGGTCCGCACTGTTAAAGACGCGTCACCCGATCAAGAGGTTCGTCGGGAGGTGTCGGCGAACCAGCCCATTGTCGGGATGTATATCCCTGCGGCGACCGGCTGCGCGAGGACTATCGACGCGAGCGGATTTGCGGTCGCGCCTTTCGGAAGCCACGCGAGACGCAGCACGTTGAGACATTCCAGTCCGAGGATGAGGCCAACCCCGATTGACACCGTCGGTCCCCTTATCCAGGAACGCTCGCTACCGCCGGCGGTAGCACCCTAGATGAAGGCGAGTGTGACCAGGACTGGCGCATCTTGGTGCATCCGATGAACCACGGTCGCTGGATGGACGGCCTCTACCCGGCCGGCCACGCCCGTGCAAATCTGTCATGTTTCGTGTATGCACACCAGATCGGCGCAACTAACGCGCCACTCGCGGCGGGTCACTCGCCGACATGTAATGGAGAGGGGAACTCAATAGATGCATATGAGGCGTTGGCTGCCAGCCGCTGCACTTTGCGCCGTGGCATCAATCGCGACGGGTCACGCCGCGGTCACCGAGGATACCTTCCTCGTCCGTAACACGGGCGACCTGGTCGACCTATGTACTGTGGCGCAGTCCGATCCGCTGTACACAGCGGCCATCAATTTCTGCCAGGGCTTCGGTGTCGGCGTCTATCACGTGCTGGAGGAGGAAGACATGGCACGCCGACCGCGCCACATGTTTTGCATGCCCAACCCGGCGCTGACGCGAAATGAGGCGCTCGCGATCTTTGTGAAATGGGCCAAGGACAACCCGAACCAGATGGCGCATCCGGCGGCCGATGGCATCTTGCTATTCCTGACCCAACAATTCCCGTGCCCACGTGGCCACTGAGACCTGGTAGGAGCATGCAGATGAAGCCCATTCTCGCGTTTTTGGTTTGCGGACTGGTGCTGGCCGGCTGTTCAGACATGAGCAGCACGCAGCAGCGTGCGTTGTCGGGAACCGCGATCGGTGCCGGCGGCGGCGCAATACTAGGCGCCATAGGAGGCAATGCCGCGCTTGGCGCAGTCGCCGGTGCTGCGGCCGGCCTTGCCGGCGGTCTTATTTATGACTCGGTGAAGAAGAACGAGCAGTCGTCCTATCAGCAGGGCTACGCTGCGGGAAAGCATTCGTCCAGTTCGCAGTGACAAGCGCACGCGCCATCGGTGCGCACATCCGAGCCTGGCGCCGAACCCGCGGCGCCGCATAATGCGGTGCGACGAAAAAAAGTGGCGGCGCCAGAGGCGCCGCCAAGGGTATGGGGAGGAGTCCAAGAGAGAGAAGGGGGCGGGCGAACCCGCCGATCTCACGAGACGGACAATGCCGCGGGCCGCCTCGACGGGCATTGATCTAGATCAACGATTCTGACTTTTTTTGGCCGATCGCGATAATAAATCTCAGATCACTGCCTCCAGCCGGGCAAGGGCCTCCTCCTTGCCAAGTGCCGCCAAAGTGGCATCGATCCCCGGACTGGCGGTGCTTCCGGTCAGGGCGGCGCGCAATGGTTGCGCCACCTGGCCAAGCTTCCGCCCGGTCGCCGCGGCAAAATCACGCAACGCCACGTCGATCGACGACGGGGTGAAATCCGTGCGTGCCAGTGCCTCCGCGATCTCGCGCAGGATTATCCTGGCTTCGGGAGTGAGCACTGCCGCAGCCTTCGGCTCCATCGGCAGTGGCAGTGGCCGCGCCAGAAAGGCCGCCGCATCCGCCAGGTCGGCAAGGGTCTTCGCGCGCTGCTTGAGCTCCGGCATCAGCGCCCTGATGCGCGCGGCGGCCTTGCTGCCAAGCGCGAGACCGGCGCGATGCGCCAGCCTGTCGAGCACCTCCTTGGTCAGCCTGCCGTCACCCGCCTGACGAATATAGATGCCGTCCAGATTCGTCAGTTTGGCGTAGTCCATGCGGCTCGGCGCGCGTCCCACACCATCCAGGTCGAACAGCCGGATCGCCTCGTCGCGATCGAGCACCTCGACGTCGCCGTGCCCCCAGCCGAGGCGCAGCAGGTAGTTGCAGAGCGCTTCGGGCAGATAGCCCTGCTCGCGGAACTCCAGCACTGACACCGCACCATGCCGCTTGGACAGCTTGGCGCCATCCGCCCCATGGATCAGCGGGATATGCGCAAATCGCGGCAGATCCCACCCCATCGCCTGGTAGATCGGCACCTGACGAAAGGTGTTGGTCAGGTGGTCATCGCCGCGGATGACATGGGTGATGTCCATGTCGTGGTCGTCAACCACCACCGAGTGGTTGTATGTCGGCGTGCCATCGCTGCG
>DATMND010000319.1:0-13422 GCA_035569235.1 Acetobacteraceae bacterium
CAGCGCCGGCGCAAGCGCGCGCCACACCGCGAGCAGCCGCGTTCGATCCCCGGCCGTAGTTTCAAGGTGCCAGTCGACTGGGTGCACCGATACGACGACGCCCAGGCCCTCGCGCTGCAGCCGGGCGAGCGATGCCGTCAGCGAGGCCAGCACGCCGGGGACAGCCAGGACCTCGGGCTGCACCGGCAGTCGCACGAAGGTGAAGCCCGCGCGCCGCAGATCCCGAATCGCCGAATCGCCGAGATATGCGCGCATCGCCTGCGGATCATGGCTCGGCGGGAAGCGGAACCAATTGGTGATGTTGACGCCGTGCCGCAGCACCGCAAGCCGTTCCGCCGTGGGTTCGGCATGCGCGGTCACGGCGCAGCAGGACAACAGGGCCACCAGCAGCGCGGCGCGGAGGGTCACGGCACCGGTTCGACAGCTTGCCGGACAATCATCTCCCTATGGACCTCGCTCGGCACGAAACGCTCGACCAGATAAAGCGGTCGCAGCTTGGTCTCGTTGAACACGCGTCCCAGATATTCGCCGATGACCCCCAGGGTGATGAGTTGCACGCCGCCGAGAAACAGGATGACTGCCATCATGCTCGGGTAGCCGGCCACCGGATTGCCGAACAGCAGCGTCCTGATCACCAGCTGCGCGCCGAAAATCACGGCGAAAGAGGCTACCGCGAGCCCCAGATACGTCGCGACCTTCAGCGGCATCACAGTGAAGCTGGTGATGCCGTCGAGTGCGAGATTCCACAGCTTCCAGTAGCTCCACTTGGCGGTGCCACGCTGGCGCGGCATGCGGTCGTAGAGAACCGCGGTGGTCGGGAAACCCACCCACGCGAATAGCCCCTTCATGAATCGATGCTGCTCGCGCAGTTGCAGCACGGCATCGACCACGCGGCGGCTCATCAGCCGGAAGTCGCCCGCGTTGCGGGGAAGCTGCACGCGGCCCACGTGCTGCATCAGCCGATAGAACAGGCTCGCGGTGATCCGCTTCGGCCACGTTTCGCCTTCCCGCGCGCGCCGTTGGGCGTAGACCATGTCGAAGCCGTCGTGCCAGCCGGCCACGAGCGCCGGGATCACCTCTGGCGGGTCCTGCAGGTCCGCATCGATCACGATCACCGCATCACCGCCGGCGTGCTCCAGCCCGGCGGTGGTGGCGATCTCCTTGCCGAAGTTGCGCGACAGGTTGACCACCGCCACGCGCGGCTCGGTGCGGTGCAACGCTTCCACCAGCACGAGCGTCGCGTCGCGGCTGCCGTCATTGACGTAGATTGCTTCCCACGTGCCCAGCAGATCCATCACCGCCGACAGCCGCCGATGGAACTCCGGCAGGACCTCGGCTTCGTCGAACACCGGGATCACCACGGAGAAGGTCGGTGCTCTGCGCACGGCCAGGACGTCGAGCATGTCTGAGGAATCCGTGCCGGTAACCAGTCGTTGTTCTCGCGGTGATAACCCTACACCGAAGACCGCTAACTTCCGGTGAATGAGGCCACGTGAAACTGTGCCGCAGGCCGCTTCTGTTTGCTCTGATCGCCGCGGCGCTGGTGCTGATGTCCGCCGCCTGGATGCGCGGCGCCGAATACGACGAACAGTATACGCTGTTCCTCACAGCGGGCGTTGCGCGTCCCGACTGGCCCGTGGGTGTGTTCACAGCCGGCGAGGTGCGTCGGCTACAGGCCGGTCACACAAGTTTCGCAGCCATTGCACGTGATCTGCGGGCGACGGATGTGCATCCACCGCTGTATTTCTGGACCGTGGCTGAATGGCGCACGGTGTTCGGCGATTCCCTGTTCGCGGCGCGGATGGCGTCCGTGCTGTTCAACGTCGCGGCGTTGTGCATGGTCGCGGTGATCGCCCGGCTTGCCGGTGTTCCTGCCGTAATGGCGGTATTGCTGACGGCCGGCTGCTATGGGTTTGTCTATACCGGAGTGATCGCCCGCGGCTTCGCGCTGGCGCAGTTGCTTACGCTCTCGGGCGTGGCGGTGTTGCTGTGCGCCGAACGGTGCGCCAGCGGACGGATCGCGCTGGTCGCGGGGACATTGCTCGGGGCGGCGACGTTCTCGAACTACCTCGCCGCGTTCGTGGGATGCGCGGCGCTGCTGTGGAGTGCGAGGCCCAGAAATAACAACATTGTCCCCCTCCCCTTGCGGGAGGGGGTAGGGGGAGGGGGACGCAGCTTCAGAGGCGGGGTGCACCCCTCCCCCTACCCCCTCCCGCAAGGGGAGGGGGAAGACCATGTTTCGACACCTGCGTGGCTTTGCCCACGGCTCGCAATGGCCGCTGGGCTCGGCTTCGCCGTCTGGCTGCCAGGGGAGCTGTGGTTCTTCCTGGCGCAGCGGCAAAGCCGCGTCGGACAGTTTGCTCCGTTCGATGCGGCATCAGGCGCCGTGCAGCTCGCGCGATACTTCACCGCCAACGTGCTCGGTGGATTGCCATTGTATGTCAGCGGCCTTGCAAGCCAGTTCGCGGCGTCGGCGCTGGCTTTGCTGCTGGTCGCACTGACCGGGCTGACAATATGGCAATGGCGAGCCATCGCCACGCCCGGTCCACGTCTGCTGCTGGCCATGGGCGCCGCGGCAACGCCGCTCGGCCTGTTGCTGCTCGGCATCGTCTTCAACTCAATACCGATCGAGTTGCGCTACCTTGCCTTTGCTACGCCGTTCATAGGTCTGCTGCTGGCGGGAGCCTTGGCGACACTGCCGCAGCGCGCGGGCTATACGTTGTGCACCTTTGTCCTGGCAATTCAAATTTCGTCCCTTGTCGGAATGATGACCCGGCAGGAGACGATGCAGCCAGCGCGTGCTACGGCCGTGGCGGCGGTAGCATTGGCGGGCGATGGCGTGGCGCTGGTGCCACACGGCAATGACGGCGTCGGGATCGTCAGCGCCTTCGCCATCGAGGCGCCCCCGACACTGCCCCTGCTGGTTGTCGGCAAGAATGCATCGCCGGCGGAGATCCGCGCGCGCGTCGGCCGCTTCCCACGCGTGGTTCTGGCGCTGCTCGGTCAGGATGCCGACAGCCGCGCAACGTTGCCGGTCATGCGCGAAGCTTTCACCGATCCGTGCTGGCGTGCCGCGGGCGAAGGGTTCAACGTCCTCGCGTTCGATAGGATCTGCCGGGAGGAGTGACAATATGAACCGGCGCGGTTTGCTCGCGGGAGCGGCGGGGCTTGCGTTGTCGCGACCCGGCGCGGCGGCTGTCGGCCGCGTGCGCCCAACCGATCCGGCGTGGCCGGGTGCAGACGACTGGGAACAACTGAATCGCGCCGTCGATGGCCACCTGATCAAGGTAAAGCGACCATCTGCATCCGCTGACGATTTCCACAATCCGTACTTTCTCCGCGATCAGCCGGGTGCCACGCAAACCTCCGGCTGGGTCGATGCCTGGATGTCCACGCCCAGTGTCTATGCGGTCGCGGCGGAGACCACGGCGCATGTCGCCACCGCGGTGAACTTCGCGCGCGACCGCAACCTGCGTCTCGTCATCAAGGGAGGCGGACACAGTTACCTTGGCACCTCCAGCGCGCCGGATTCACTGCTGATCTGGACGCGCGCGATGAACCAGATCGCGTTGCACGATGCGTTCGTGCCGCACGGCTGTGACGGTGCCGCACCGGTACCTGCCGTATCGGTCGGCGCGGGGGCGATCTGGATGCATGTCTATGACGCGGTAACGACGAAGGCCGGTCGCTACGTGCAGGGTGGCGGCTGCGCCACCGTCGGCGTTGCGGGCCTTGTCCAGAGCGGCGGATTTGGCAGTTTCTCGAAGAACTACGGCACCGCCGCGGGCAGCCTGCTCGAAGCCGAGATCGTCACGGCCGATGGCGGGGTGCGCATCGCCAACGCGTGCAGCGATCCCGAACTGTTCTGGGGTATCAAGGGCGGCGGTGGCGGCAGTCTTGGTGTCATCACGCGCCTCACACTCAAGACACACGAACTGCCCGACTGGTTCGGCGGCGCATTCGTGACCATTGCGGCCGCATCCGACGCGGCCTATCGCCGACTGCTTGGCGGATTTCTCGATCTGTATCGCAACCGGCTGTTCAACCCGTACTGGGGCGAGAGCGTCGCGATCCGCAGTGACAACACGCTGGCGATCTCCATGGTCTCGCAGGGGTTGGACAAGGGACAGGCGGAGGACATCTGGCGGCCGTTCCTCGACTGGGTTGCGGCATCGCCGCGCGAATTGGCGATCGTCGGCGAGCCGCGGATCGGCAGCATACCGGCGCGCCATTGGTGGGACGCCGACTGGCGTCGTCGCAATCTTCCCGCAACGGTGAAGTCGGACAATCGGCCGGGCGCGTCCACCGGCGATGTCTGGTGGACCGGCGACAGCGGACAAGTGGGCTGGTTCCTGCACAACTATGAGTCTGCCTGGCTGCCCGCGGCGCTGTTGCAGCAGCAGGAGAACCTGGCCGATGCGTTGTTCGCGGCGAGCCGGCATTGGAGTGTGGGACTGCACTTCAACAAGGGTCTGGCCGGCGCTCCGGTTGAGGCAGTGACTGCGGCGCGCGATACCGCGACCAATCCCGCGATGCTGGACGCCCTCGCGTTGGCAATCATCGCCGGCTCTGGGCCGTCCGCCTACATGGCACCACCCGATCTTGCCGCGGCACGCAGGGATGCAGGCGCGATCAGCGCCGCGATGGCGGAGTTGCTGAAGCTTATTCCAAATGCCGGTGCCTATGCGTCGGAGAGCAGCTACTTCCAGCGCGATTGGCAGCGTGCCTATTGGGGCGAAAATTATCCGCGGCTGCAGGCGGTGAAGGCGCGCTACGATCCCGACGGGCTGTTCTTCGTGCACCACGGCGTGGGTAGCGAGGCGTGGAGCGGCGACGGGTTCGTGCGCGTGACATCGCGATGATGGTCAGGTGGGGAATACCGGATTGCCGTACGGGTAGAATCGCTGCAAATCGACATTGTCGTACTTCAGCGCATCCAGCCGCACTGTGCCGAGGAACGGCTCCGTCGGTTCCACCAGCAGGATCGTCTTCGCAAAGCCGCTGTCGTCGAAGCCGCGCCGGAAGTGCACGCGCGACTTGATCGCGATGATCTGGAAGGCGGCTGGATCCAGACCGATTTCCGTAAGCGTCGACGGCTCCATGATCTGCACCAGATACGGGCTGATCACCAGCACATTGTCCTGGCCAAACCCGACGCTTACCCACAGCTGCCCGAACCGCTGGGCCGTGTTCAGCACGGTGCCGGTGATGTGTACCGGTTGGCCCGCCGACTCATCGGCCAATCCGCCGACCGCCATGTCGAAAGCAGTCCCCGGCGTCACGCCTTTGAGCCGCGAAATCGCCTCGGCATCCGCGATCGTGGCGATCAGAGTTCGGGCCAGTCCTTGCGCAATGATCTCGCGCAACACCCAGGTGGCGTAGCCCGAACGATCGCTGTGATCGGCCAGCACGACCGGTGTCTCGCCCGCCGCCACCGCCTGCCTCGCCAGTGCAACGCCATCGGGGATCGAGTGCACCTTGGTCGCGGTCAGCAACGCCTCACGCCGCCGCCATGCGAAGTGCGCCATGTCATCGGCAATCCGTTGCGCCAGCGTCGCATCGGCGTTGGTGATCACCTGGATCGTCATGCCGACATCCGGCACGTCCGACCACGGGAAGCCAAAATACAAGTTGACATACGCGTCCGGCTCGCGCGCCTCCCAGGTCAGCGCGCACTGCACCAGGTCCATCCATGGCGATGCGCCGGTCCATTGCACCACCGTCGGCGAGATGATCGGCACTTTCACCGTGGCATGTGCTGGCCGATAGGACCCGCGGATCGCGCGTACCAGCATGCGTGCCGCGCGTTCGCCCTGCAGATGGCTGTCATAATGTGGAAAATACTTCCCGCAGAACGCGAGGTCGGCGTAACGCAGGAACTCTTCGTCCTCGTTGCCGTGCGGATCGAGGGTGGCCGCGATGAAGGCACCCGGCCCAACTGCCTCGCGCACGCGTCGCGCCAGTTCGGCTTCTGGGCGAGGAACGCCACGCGCCGCCATCGCTCCGTGCACACAGAGATAGACGCCGTCAAACGGACCCTCGGCTTTGATCTGCGCGGTCATCCGGCCGACGAATGTTTCGTAGGCTTCCTGCGTAACCCAGCCGGATCCGGAGCCAGTCCTTGGCCAAAGCGGCGATTCAATGCCGACGAGATCGACGCCGTCGAACTCGCGTGCAACCTGAACGAACCCAGCCATGTAGGACTTCGGTCCTGACTCCAGCAGCGCTTCGCCACGCGCCGGCGAGCCGGGATAGACGAAGTCGTCGATCGTCGTGTCGTTCCGCAGAAACGTCACCGTCTCGTGCGAGAAATGCAGGACGGCGATGCGGATCGGCGACCTCGTCATGCCGCGGCTAATAGACCAGCGCGTGATCCACCACCGGCTCCCAGCGGCCGTTGTGCACCACCGAAAGGAAGGCGGCTGTGGCACCGTGATGGTTGGTCGGGCTGAAGGAATAGGTCCCGCCGAACAGATCGTGGAATTCCTGGATGCCTTCCATCGCCTTCACCAAACTGTCGACAGTAAGGTCGCGCCCGGCGTGTTGCAGCGCCTCGATGGCGATCTGCGCTGAGGTGTAGCCCATCTCGCCGAGGTAGTTCACATCGACGCCGTATTTCGCCTTGTATTTCTGTGTGAACGCCTTGATCTCCGGCCGCGGATCGTCGGGATAGGAGTACAGCGACGGCGACATCGAGTAGAAGCCTTCCGCGACATTGCCTGGCGCATCGGCGATCGCCGTATCATACGAAGCGACCTGGCCCAGCAGATCGACATTCCAGCCGACCTTCTTCACGGTGGCGATGATCAGCGTGGAATCACGCACGATCGTCCCCATGGTGATCAGGTCGCAGTTCGCCTCCCGCAGCTTGGCGATCGCCGCCGAGAAGTCGGTGTCGGTCGGCTTGTGCGCGGTGGTGGCGACGATCTTCATGCCCATCGCTTCGGTCTGCAGCTGCGCGCCGGCCAGCACGTCCTTGCCGAAATCGGTGTCCTGATACATCGCGCAGACCGCCTTCTTGCCACGCTGCTCGACGAAATATTTCACCCCGGCCCGCATCTGATCGACGTAGGACGAATACTGGCTGAACTTCAGCCGGTTGAATGGCTCGTACATGGAACGCGCAGCCGACAGCGGCAGCAGCTTCGGCACGTTCTTCTCGATCGCCATCGGGAAGGTGGCGTTGTTCATCGGCGTGCCGCCGTCCTCGATGGTGAAGAAGACGCCGTCGTTGTTGATCAGCTTGTTGATCGCCTGCACCGCGCGCGGCACCTGGTACTGGCTGTCCTCCACGATGTAATGGATCTTGCGGCCGTTGATGCCGCCCTTCTCGTTCACCTCGTCGAACGCGAGACGCACTGCGTTGGCATTGTTCACGCCCTGCACAGCCGTGACGCCGGAAAGATCTGTGATGGTGCCGACAAGGATTTCGGTATCGGTGACACCGCGCTGCGTGTCCGCCATCGCGCCCGCGGCGATCAGACTTAGCGTCGCCGCGAGCAGAGAGTGGCTGACAAGTCGTGCTCCGTTCATTGACGTTTCTCCCCTTGATCGGGGAGAGGCTAGCGCAGCTCCGGAACAACCGCCAAGCGACGCCTGTCGTCAGGCCGCTTCCGGCACCACCAGGAACAGATCGGTATCCCCGGTGTCCTGACCGCACGCGGTGAGCAGCGCGTGCGCCTGGCCACGGTGATGCGTCTGGTGGTTGAAGAAGTGCAGCACCAGTGGTCCCTTCTTCCGCCGCAACTCCTTCTGCGCGGAGCCGCTGAACCAAACGAGGTCCTCCGCCAGCCAGGCGTCATCGACCCGCCCGGCCCAGCCGATGATGTCGGCATCCGCCTTCACCCGACGCGCACGCAGCGTTTCGAAGTCGTCGATCATCGTCGCGCTTTGCTTTTGCCCGACCTCGGGCTTGGGCCAGTTGTCGAAGCGCGACATCCATTGGGTATCGCCCCACACAAGGTGCGTGAGAGTGCCGTGGATCGAGTGCCAGAACGCGCCGCGATCCGCCTTGCGTTCGGCATCGGAGAGTCGCTCGGCCGCTTCATACAGGCGGCGGTTCATCTCGGCGTTGTATGCCGCCATCAGGCGCACATAAGCGGGCGTGATCATGCGGGTTGACTCCGTTCCTGGCTCCATTGACGGCAGATTAGATTCAACGCAGGTCCGCGCGCGTCAACGTTGATCAGGTGAATCAACGTGCTTCCAGAAGAAGATCGTGTCGCACGGTGTCAGGTCGGCGTTCAGCGCATAGCCTGGAATGCGGCCGGCCTCGTGCCAACCCATCGCGCGATATAGGTTCTCCGCCGCGTCGCCCGCCCTGGTGTCGAGCGTCAGCAACGTCCGACCGGCCTGCCGGGCCTCCTGCTCGGCACGAAGCATCAGTGCCCGCGCCAGACCCCTGCGCCGCGCGGCCGGATGCACCAGCAGCTTTTGCACTTCGGCGCGGTGCGGCTGGTTCGGCGAGGACGCAAATTCGAGCATCACCGTGCCGACCAGCGCCGCGTCGTCCCATGCCGCGATCAGGATTCGCGTGCCGGCGGCGACATCGGCCGCCATGCGCTTCCAGAACGCACAGGCGACCTTCTGTGCGAGCGGCGGCAGGTACGAAACCGAAGCGCCGGCATCGACGCACGCGCATAGGATTTCCGCCAGCCGTCGTTCAGCCGATGCGGCGGACGCGGCATCGAGGATTTCCACCCCTACGACCGGCTTGGCATAGCCGAACTCGAGCGAGTTCGAGATGTCGTGCAGCACGCGGATCGAGCCGTGCCGCACATAGCTGTGCTTTTCATAGAACCGGTGCGCGCGATCGAACCGTGTGTCGCTCCACAACAGGAGCCGCGTCGCGCCTGCCGCGCGCGCGTGCGCCTCGGCGATGGCAAGCAGGCGCGGCGCAAGGTCCGTCCCACGACACGGCTGCAATATGTAGAGTCGAACGATTTCCCATGCGCCGTCTGCATGCGGCACGACGCCGATCATCCCGACGATCCGTCCATCGGCGTCGGCCGCCCACAGCGCGCCACCCTTGCCTGCGTAGTACGACGCGAGCGCGCGCAATTCGGGCGCCTCTGTGTTGATGTCGATCCTGATGCTGGGGTATTCGCCCCAGCAGGCGGTGATGAGCGCGATAAATCCGTCAGCATCGTCGTCGCGGCCACGACGGATGGCCGCCGCACCCAAAACTCCCCCTCCCCTTGCGCGAGGGGAGGGGGGAGGGGTCGCGCACAGAAGCCATTGCGGTGTCACCCCTCACCCCAACCCTCCCCCAAAGGGGGGAGGGAGTCCGTCATTTCAGTTATCTCAATGCAATCCTTCGCAGAATGCTGCGATGCGCCGACAGCCCTCGGCAAGCGATTCGTCGTCCGTCGCGGTGCTGACGCGCAGATAGGGGCTCATGCCGTACGCCGCGCCATGCACCGTTGCGACGTGCGCCTCTTCGAGCAGCGCCATGCAGACATCCCGGTCGTTGGCCAGCTTGCGCCCACCCGCGGTGATCTTCCCGATGCACCCGGCCACATTGGGAAACACGTAGAAAGCGCCTTCCGGTTTGTGGCAGTTGATGCCGCGGCAGGCGTTCAGCATCTCCACCGCCATGTCGCGCCGGTTCCGATACGCGATGATCTGCTCGGCCACGCCATCCTGCGGTCCGTCCAACGCCGCCGCCGCCGCCGCCTGCCCGACCGTGGACACGCCGGCCGTAGCCTGGCCCTGCATATTGACCATCGCGCGGATCAAATTCTTCGGCCCACCCGCATAACCGATGCGCCAGCCGGTCATCGCATAAGCCTTCGATGCACCACTGACCGTCACCGTGCGGTCGCGCAATTCCGGCGCCACCTCGGCCATCGTGGAATGTTTGAATCCGTCGAACACCAGATGCTCGTACATGTCGTCCGACATGATCCAGACATGCGGATGCTTCAGCATCACATCGGCAACCGCGCGCAGTTCCGCAGCCGAGCAGCACGCTCCGGTCGGATTGTTCGGGTTGTTCAGGATCAGCCATTTGGTCTTCGGTGTGATCGCCGCGTCGATGTCCTCGGCGCGCGGCTTGAAGCCGTTGTTCTGCGGGCAGGTGACGAACACCGGCTCGCCATCGCACAGCTTCGTCATCAGCTCATAGGCGCTCCATGACGGTACCGGGATCACCGCCTCATCGCCCGGGTTCACCGTAGCCATCAGCGCATTGAAGATTGCCTGCTTGCCGCCGTTGGTGACGCAGATTTCGTCCAGCGCGAAATCCAACCCGTTGTCGCGTTTGAACTTTCGCTGGATCGCCTGCTTCAGCGCCGGCGTGCCGTCCTGCGGCGGATACTTCGTGTCGCCGTGCAACGCGGCCTCATGCGCCGCCTCGATCGCGTGCCGCGGCGAGGCGAAATTCGGCTCGCCGAGTGTCAGTGACACGATGTCCACGCCCTGCGCCCGCAGCTCCCGCGCGCGGATCGTCATCTGAACGCTGGCGGCGACCTGGACGCGACCAAGCCGTTTGGAAAACGCCGGCATCAATGAAGCCCCTGGCAGAACTGTTGGATGCGCGTGCAGGCGTCGTGCAGTTCCTCGGTCGCGTTCGCATAGGCGATGCGGAAATGCCCCGGGTAGCAGAACGCCGAGCCATGCACCGCGGCCACGCCGGTCTCCTCCAACAACGCCAGCACGAAGCTTTCGTCGTCGTCGATCTTGTTGCCGCCGCGCGTGGTCTTGCCGATGCAGCCATGGATCGACGGATAAACGTAGAACGCACCTTCCGGCTTGTGGCAGTAGATGCCGGGCGCCTTGTTCAGCATCTCGACCACAAGGTTGCGTCGCTCTTCGAAGATCTTCCGCATCGCCTCGATCGATTCCTGCGGCCCGGTCAACGCCTCCACCGCGGCGGCCATGGCGATCGTGTTGGTGTTCGACGTGGACTGGCTCTGCAGCTTGTCCATCGCCTTGATCAGCGCCACCGGCGCGCCGGCGAAACCAAGGCGCCAACCGGTCATTGCATAAGCCTTCGAGCAGCCGTTCATCGTCACGGTACGCTTGCGCAGCTTCGGTTCCACCTGAACGATGGTCGCCGGTTTGAACCCGTCATAGACGAGCTTCTCGTAGATATCGTCGGTGAAGATCCACACGTCCGGATGCCGCAGCAGCACATCGCAAATCGGCCGCAGCTCGGCGGCCGAATAGGCGGCGCCCGTCGGATTGCACGGATTGTTGAGCATGAACCATTTGGTGCGCGGCGTGATCGCCTGCTCCAGCGCCTCGGCACGCAGCTTGAAGCCGTGGTTCTGCTCGCACGGCACCAGCACCGGCTTGCCATCGGCCAGCGAAACGATGTCGGGATAGCTTACCCAGCACGGGCTGGGGATGATGACCTCGTCGTCCTTGTTCAGCGTTGCCAGCATGGCATTGAAGATCACCTGCTTTCCGCCGGTCGAGATGATGATCTCCTCGGGCTTGTAATCGATGCCGGAGTCCCGCTTGAACTTCTGCGCAACCGCCTTGCGCAGTACCGGAGTGCCGGCGACATCCGTGTAGTGCGTCTCATTGGCCTCGATGGCGCGTATCGCCGCATCCTTGACGTTGCGCGGCGTGTCAAAATCCGGCTCGCCCTGCGACAGGCTGATGACGTTCTTGCCCTCGGCGATCATGTGCCGCGCCTTGGTCGCAATGGCGATGGTCAGGCTGGGCTGAATGCGGTCGAGGCGTTCGGCGGTGAGGTGCATGGCGGTATTCCAGGAGAGCGGGCGCGGACCCTATCGGAGCGGCGGCGGAGGGGCAACGGGCCAGGACGATTGGTCTCGTGGCAGATCCGCAAGTGGATCGAGCGCAGCCACTCTGCGGTCCGGCGCATCGTTCCAGCGCCATAACACGAGGTTGGTCCCGTCGGCGATACGTGTCGACGGCACCAGGATGCCGGCCGCGCCGGCCGCGATCAGCCGTTCGGCGATGTCCCATCCGGGCGGTCTTCGACCCTCGATGAGCAGGATGGTCTTCCACGGTGCGAACCGCTCGGACGGATGAATATTGCAGGCTGCACAGACTTCGGGCTGGCACGTGTCCAGGATCCAGGCGGCTGCCACGTCGTAGGCGCAGAAAGTACCCGGGCGGATGCCGATGTCCTGCTGGTATTCCGCCACCGCCGTGGTGAGTTCGGCCGACATGTACAGCGCGGGCGTGTCGCGCGGATTCCACCGTCCGCCGTACCTTGCCGCACCGTCACCGCTGAGCGGATCATGTGCCCACCGCGGAGCCAGGACCCGCCAGAAGCGACGCCGGACCGTGACGAATGGCAGCCGGTCGGCGCTCAGGCGTAGCTGCCCTGGCGCAGCATTGCGAGATGAACCAGCACCGCGGTGGCATGGCCAGTTGTGACCAGTTCCTCGGCCGTCTGACCTTCGAAGCCGGCGAGCGGTTGGTGGCAGAACCACAGAGCCGCCTTGCCGACATCATCGCCCAGCAGGTCCGCCGCCTCGGTGAGGATGCGCATGATCTCGCCCAGCCTGGCCTGGACCTTCGCCGAGGCAGGCGCACGTGCAAGCGTGTTGCGGTGCACATCCGCGATGCGGGCGACATCGGCGAGCGAAACGTGCAACGTCGCGGCGACTTTCTCCGGCGAGATGCAGTTCAGGCCTGGATCGTAAACGGCTTCAAGCGGAAGGGAGAGCATGGCTGTGCGTCCTGACAAGGGCGAAATAAGGACGCCGACTGCCGCTTGCAAGCAACTTTCATGCACTTCGCTGCGCTCGCCACACGGCGAGCAGGATCGCCGCCACCGCCGCCACGATGACCGTGGCCAGGGCGTAAAGCTCCGGCGTGGGGCCGAGCTTGATCGAGGAGAACACCACCATCGGCAGCGTGGAGGCGCCCGGGCCAGACGTGAAGCTCGCCACCACCACGTCGTCCAGCGACAGCGTGAAGGCCAGCAGCCAGCCCGCGATCAGGGCGGGGGCCATCAATGGCAGGGTGATCCGGACGAACGCCTGCGAGGGTGGCGCGTAGAGGTCCATCGCCGCGTCCTCCAGGTCGGCCGGTGTGTCGGCCAGCCGGGCGCGCACCACGACCGCGACATAGGCGACCGAGACCGACGCATGCGCCAGGGTCACGGTGCCGGCGCCGCGACCAGCCGGCCAGCCGATCGTCTGTTGCAGGGCGACGAACAGCAGCAGCAGGGAGAGGCCGGTAATCACCTCCGGCAGCACCAGCGGTGCGGCGAGGGCGGCGGTGAATGCCCCGCGGGCGGGGAACCGTCCGAACCGTGCCAGAGCGTAGCCAGCCAGCGTGCCGACGATGAGCGCAAGCGTTGCGGAGGTCGCGGCAATGCGGAGTGACAGAAGTGTCGCGGCGATCAGCGATTGGTCGCGCCAGAGCGTCGCATACCAGCGGAGCGAGAATCCGGCCCAGGCGGTGACCAACCGGGAATCATTGAAGCTGAGCACC
>DATMND010000320.1:0-5498 GCA_035569235.1 Acetobacteraceae bacterium
CACTTTTCCCCCGGCCGTGTCGAATCCTTCGACGACAGTATGCTGCAGCACCCGGCCGCCGTGATCCTGCATGGCCCATGCGTACGCCTGCACTGTGCGCTGTGGGTTCGCGTGGCCGCCGAAGCGATGCAGATAGCCGCCCGCGATGGCGTCGCCCGCCAGCGGCACCAGCTCGCGCACCTGCCTTGCATCGAGCTCTTCGGACACGAAGCCTTGCCGCACCGCGTGCTGCCGCGCCTCGCCATAGCGCCGCATCTGCTCGTCATCCATCGCGATGCGAATGCGCTGGCCACGGAACTCGGTCGGGTAGCCGAGCAGTTCGTCCATCATCGGCCAGAGCTGTTGTTCCTCGTGAAACAGCGGGCTGAACGGATGCGTGCAGCCGCCGCCGTTGCGGCCCGACGCCTCCCAGCCGACGATCCCCTTGTCGATCACCAGAACATCGACGCCCTCGCGCGCAAGCCACCACCCGGCGGAAAGCCCGGTGGCGCCGCCGCCGACGATGACCACGGATGCCCCGTTGCTCGCCATCTCACTTGCCTTCCGGCGGTTCGTCATCCGCCGATCGGTCGGCGACCGTGTAGAATTGCGGCGCATCCCACCAGGGCACGTATTGCGACGGCATGCCGAACCAAGTGTCCCAATGCCGTGTCATCGCGGCGGGCTCATTTGTTTCACCAACGGCCGACAGCGGTATTGGCCGCACCGGCGCGCGATGCGAGGCGAGCGGAATGTCGCGCAGCCTGACGCCCGCGCCGAGTGCAAGCAGAGCGGCGACCTGCTCGCGGCAGCGGCGGCCCTGGCAAACGCCCATGCCGGCTCGCGTCAGACGTTTCACCAGGTCCGGGTTTGGCGGAGCGTCACCCAACATCTGCCGCAGCGTGCGCGTGTTGCGCCCGTCGTCGGGCCAAGCGAGATAGCGCGGCGGGCGGAGTTCGAGAATCTCGCGCGCCGTGACTTCCTCGCATTGGCACACATAGGGTTCTCCCGACGCCTCCACGACGGTCGCGCGCACCCAGTCGAGCCGATAGCCGTCGATATCATGGCCCGGTGCCTCGGCGGTCGGTGGTTCCGCTGTCGGCGCAGTTGTGTTGGCGATGCCGAGAGATGCAGCGACATCAGTCGCCGCGCGCCGGCCCTCGGCTTCGGCGGTTGCCGGATTCAGTGTCTTGGTGGGCCAGATGCCGGCGCAGTCGCCGATGGCGTAAATGGAGGGCACCGACGTTCGGCCTGCGCCATCGACGATCGGAACGTGGCAGCCGCGTTCGGCCGAGTATTCAATGCGGCACCCGAGTGCGTCCAATAGTTCGATCACCGGCACAGCGCCAACGCCGAGCAGGACGGCGTCGCAGGCGATACGCTGGTCGCGACCCTGTAACGGCACCCCGTCCGGATCAAGCGGCGCGACGATGACCGCCTCGACGCCATCGGGACCGCCTTCCCCCCGTCGCACCGTATGGCGGCAGAGCAATCGAATGTCGGCCAACTCCGGAAGAAGCACGTCCGGTCCGATCGCCGCGCTCGCGGTTTCGATCAAGGCGGCGATCTCGACTCCGCCCGCGCGCAGCGATCGGGCTGCGGCGAGCGCCTCGGCCGACGTGCCGAGCACGACGGCGCGTCGCACATCCAGTGCTCCGTAGCGTTCCAGCAGTCGCTGCGCCGCGGTGATGCCGAGCACGCCGGGCAGTTCCCATCCGGGGAACGCGAGCCCCATGTCGCGGCGGCCCGCCGCCACGATCACGCGGTTGCAGCCCAGCATGAAACAGCGTTCGCCATCCTGCAGACCGGCGACCGGACCGGGGAGCCAGCCGACGCTCGGTCCGTTGGCATAAATGCCCCACACGGATGTGCCCAGACGAACATCGACGCCCGCATCGAACAGCTCGGCGATCGTCGGATCACGCGCGATGAACGCCTCCAGCATGGCGGTGCGATTGCGCGCCGCCGCGCTGAACCGCTGGCCGAAGTGCAACGGGATGTCATCTCCCATGACCGAGGCCGGCACGGGGTTCTCATCGGCGAGCACCACCTTGATGCCGAGCCGCGCTGCCTGCGCTGCAGCAGCCACGCCCGCGGGTCCCGCGCCGACCACCAGAAGCTGCGTGGTTTCCTCGACCGGCAGTTGCTTGCCGGCGATGGATTTCGGATCGCGGAAGGGCGATCCGCCCGTGCCGCTCACGATCCTGCCGCAAGCCGCAGTGTGCCAGCCGAACCGCGATCACCCGTCGCCTGACGATCCAAATACGAGCGCACCTCGTCGCAGTACCAATCCACGAAGCGCATCACCAGCAATTCCGCCTCCTCACAATACGGCCCCGGCACATAGCCCAGCGAATTGACGCCGCGCTGGTTGTTTTCGCACAGGTTGCGATCCTGCAGGTTCGTCTTCGTCCAGAGTTCGGTCAGCTGTTCCAGGTCGTAATCCACCCCCTCGACCGCATCCTTGTGCACCAGCCATTTGGAGGTGACGACAGTCTCCTCCGGCCCTGTGGGCATCGCGCTGAACATGAACACCACATCGCTCGTGGCATGCACGAAGCAGTGCGGCTCCAGCGACCAGCGCATGGAGCCGATGTCGCCGCCCGCCGCGTCGCACATCGGCCTGGCGCAGGCAGGCGTGCCATCCATCGACAGCGTGACCGCGCCATCGTTGAGCGGGAAGCGCATCGCCTGCCACCAGTCGCCTTCCACCGGGCCGACCGGCAGGCCGACCGCAAGCATTCTCGTCCGAAAGCGATCGAACCGTTCGACATCGGCGAACTGAACCGGACGGCGGCCCCTGACCGGAAAGGTGACGGCGAGTTCGGGATGCCGGACGGCGCAGTGATAGCACTCGCGCGCGTTCTCCATGACCAGCTTCCAGTTGGCGCGCTCCACCAATGTGCTCTCGAAGGCGAGTTTTGCCGCGCCGAGATTGTGCGGCGCCAGAAGCGGAGCGAACGCCTCCCGGAAAGCGTCGAACGGCGGCGGTTTCTCGGCCAGGCAGACGTAGATCGAACCCGTGACGGTCTCGACGTGAACCGGTCGCAGGCCATGCTCCGCGTGGTCAAGACCGGCCTGCATGCGGGGCGCATTTGCCAGCTTTCCGTCCAGGCCGTACGACCATTGGTGATAGGGGCAGATCAGCCAGGATCGCTGCCCGTGGCCGGTTTCGCAGATCTGGGCGCCGCGGTGCCGGCAGGAGTTGTAGTGGCCGCGCAATGTGCCGTCGTTGTCGCGCACCACCACCACCGGCGACCGTCCAATCGGGAACGCCAGATACGAACCAGGTTCCGGCAGCTCTGCCTCGAAGCCGGCCAGAATCCAGTTCCGTCCGTAGATGACCGCCAGATCGAATTCGAACACGTCGGGATCGACGTAGAACCCCTGTGGCAGCGAATGCCCAGTCTGGCGCGCCGCCAGCAGCGCGCGCATCTTTGCTAAGTCAGGCATTTGCCCCTTCCAAAATCCACGATCGGTCCGGGGGCATTCTGGCAGATTTCCTGCACCAACGAAAACGCGAGCCTGATGCCGCATGACCAGTGATCCCAGCAAAGACCCGCTGCTGCAGCCGTTTCAGCTCAGGCACCTGACGCTGCGCAACCGCCTGATGAGCACGTCGCATGAGCCGTTCTACTCCGAGGATGGCATGCCGAAGGATCGCTATCGGCTGTACCACGTCGAGAAGGCGAAGGGCGGCATCGCGCTGACCATGACCGCCGGCTCGGCGGTGGTCTCGCCCGATTCGCCGCCGGTGTTCGGCAACCTGCTCGCCTACAAGGACGAGATCGTCAGGTGGCTGGAGCGTCTGGCCGATGACTGCCACGCCCACGGTGCGGCGGTGATGATCCAGTTGACGCATCTCGGTCGGCGGACCGCCTGGAACAAGGCTGACTGGCTGCCCGTGCTGGCGCCCTCGGCGATCCGCGAACCGGCGCATCGCGCGTTTCCCAAGGCGATCGAGGACTGGGACATCAACCGGATCGTCGCCGACTACGCTGCCGCCGCCCAGCGGATGCAGGCCGCCCGGCTCGACGGCCTCGAGATCAATGCATATGGCCACCTGCCGGATCAGTTCTGGTCGCCAGCCACTAATCGTCGCGACGATGCGTATGGCGGCAACCTGGCCAACCGGTTGCGCTTCACGCTTCGCGTCCTGGAGGCGATGCGTGCCGCGACCCGCCCGGACTTCATCATCGGCATCCGCATGGTGGCCGACGAGGATTGGGACATCGGACTTTCGCGGCAGGAGGGGATAGCGATTGCGCGCCAGCTTGTTGCGTCGGGCACGATCGACTTCCTCAACGTCATTCGCGGTCATATGGAAACCGATGCAGCTCTGCGGCACGTGATCCCGATCCACGGCATGCCATCGGCGCCGCACCTCGATTTCGCCGGGGAGGTGCGCGCGGCGACACGGTTCCCGGTGTTCCACGCCGCGCGCATTCAGGATGTGGCGACCGCGCGGCACGCGAGCGTCGGGCAAGCTCGACATGGTCGGGATGACGCGCGCCCACATGGCGGACCCGCATATCGCGCGACGGCTGATGGATGGGCGGGAGGCGGAGATCCGGCCCTGTGTCGGCGCCACCTATTGTCTCGATCGGATCTACGAGGGCAATGACGCACTGTGCGTGCACAATGCAGCCACCGGACGGGAAGCGACGATGCCGCATGTCATCGCGCCGACTGATGGCCCCGGGCGGAAGGTGGTGGTGGTCGGGGCCGGCCCCGCTGGTCTGGAAGCGGCACGGGTCGCCTCCGCACGCGGTCATACCGTGACGCTGTTCGAGGCCGCGGAGAAGGCTGGCGGCCAGATCCTGCTGGCCTGCCGGATACCTCGGCGCAGGGAACTGATGGGCATCGTCGATTGGCGTCTGCAGCGACTTGCGGCGCAAGGCGTGACGCAGCGCTTCTCCACTTACGCGGGCGTCCCGGACGTGATGGCGGAGCAGCCGGATATCGTGTTTATCGCTACGGGCGGTGTGCCGAACGCCGATATTCTGGAGCGCGGCAATGATCTTGTCGTTTCAAGTTGGGAAATACTGTCTGGCGAGGTGAAGCCCGAGGAGCGCGTTCTGATCTTCGATGACAATGGCAGCCATCCGGCCATGCAGGCAGCGGAACTTCTGGCGGAGGCAGGCAGCTCCGTGGAAATCGTCACGCCTGAGCGCTACTTCGCCCCCGAGATGGGCGGGCTCAATCATTCCGCCTACGCCGAGATCTTCCATCGCCACGGCGTGCGCATCACCATCAACGCACGCCTGCTGTCGGTCGAGCGTGAGGGCAATGGACTCCGCGCAACCATCGGCTCTGACCACGGGCCCGAGCGTTTCGAGCGCCTGATCGACCAGGTGGTGGTCGAGCACGGCACGCTTCCGCTGACGGATCTGTACCAGGCGCTGCGCGCGCAATCGCTCAATCTTGGCGAAGTAGACTACACCGCGTTGCTTGCCGGCCGGGCGCAAACCGCGGTCCGTAATCGGGACGGCATGTTTCGTCTCTTCCGCATCGGCGAC
>DATMND010000321.1:0-8875 GCA_035569235.1 Acetobacteraceae bacterium
GCGCGTGCATCGCATCGGCGTGCGCCCGCCCGACAGTGACGATGCCGATCGGCGCATCGTCGGCGCCGAACAGACGACGGTCGAGCCGGTTGGCGCGCGCCCAGGCGAGTGCCGCAGGAATGCGTTCCTGCACCACCCGCCGCTCCAATTCGGCGCGCTCGGCGGGAAAGTGCATGTTCGGATCGTAGTTCAGTCCGTGCGCCGGCATGGCAAAGTCCGGCGTGACGAAGGTCCGGCTCGAGGGTATGATGAGCGTCGCCGCCTGTTCCGCGGTTTCGGCGGTGGTCTTCTGCGCGATCCAAAGTCCGGAGAAACGCGACAGCGCAATGCCGGCAAGGCCGAGATCGAGGATGTCCTGCACTGAGGACGGGTTCAGCACCGGGATGAACACGCTTTCGAACACCTGCTCGGTCTGGTGCGGATAGGTGGATGAATGCGCGCCATGGTCGTCACCCGATACCGCCAGCACGCCACCGTGCTTCGCAGTGCCGAGAAAGTTGCCGCAGTGCAGCGCGTCGCCGGCGCGATCGACGCCGGGACCCTTGCCGTACCACATGCCGAACACGCCATCGACGCGCTTGCCGGGAAACGCGTCGAGCTGTTGCGTGCCGTACAGCATCGTCGCGGCAAGGTCCTCGTTGACGCCCGGCTGGAAGCGGATGTTCTGGGCTTCCAGCAGAGCCTGGCGCCGCCAGAGTTCCTGATCGAGCCCGCCCAGCGGTGAACCGCGATAGCCGGATACCAGCCCGCCGGTATTCAGGCCGGCGACGCGATCAAGCCGGGCCTGTTCCAGCAGGACGCGGACGAGAGCCTGGACACCGGTCAGCAGAATCGGTGTGTCGAGTTCGACGAAGCGGCTTTCCAGCGTGGTGCCGGGGGGCGGAGCGGGACTGGGGCCGAGACCTATATCCATCCTGGGTCATCTCTCAAAGATGCAGGTGAAGCACACCTGCAATTTAGGTCCGCGGTGGCAATCTTGCCACGTGAGCCGAGGATACGCACGGGCAGTTGCCGGAATTGCGCCGAAGCTGCGCCCTGAGGTGGTGTGGCGATCAGAAGTTGCCTGTCAGGTCGCTCAGATCGTGTACATTGTTGCGCGGGACCGGATCAGCGGTTCTCGCGCGGGTGCCAGAGCCGCACGATAATGATCACCTCGCCGCGAATTTCGTAGCGGAGCTCGTAATCGCCCACGAACAGGCGTCGAACCTCGCGCTCTGCAAAGTCGTCCAGACGTGGCCCGAGGCGGGGATGGTCCCGCAATAGCCTTCACGGGGCCGCCCGCAGCGATTGATCGGCTCGCGCCGCGGCTTGGCGGTTGACCGGGGCGAGAAACTCAAAGAGCCGAACCAGGTCGGACCGCGCTTCCGCAGTCCAGCGGACGCGCATCAGCTCGGCAGCGGGATCGGCAGTTCATGGTCTGTCCCGAGGCTGTCGGCCCAGGCTTGCATCGCCTCATCGTCGATCAGACGCCCCGCATCGGCATCGGCCAGGCCTTCCAAGGTCAGGCGGCGACGCCGTGCAGCACCGGCCGGATCCCTGGCGTCAGCCTCGCGCTCGAGAAGTTGCTGCCGCTCGGCGTCGGTAGGGATGGAGTCCATGAACTGCAATGTGGTCGCGTCGACGCCTGGCCGCCAGGGCGATCAGAGAGCACGTCGGTTTCAATGTCGTGTGCCGACCCAAACCGGCCGTTTGTACGCGGCTGTTGGGTGATCGCATCCGCGTGAAGCCAAGGGACGCTGACATGAGCCGTTTGACACATTACCAGGTACCGACAAGACACGATCGGGAGGCACCGTCTCCATCAACCGTCCGATACAAGTTGGAGAACCGGCGAACGACGGCTACCCTGCTGATCTGCTGGCCTTCGATGCGTGACGGCCCTTTCCAGCCGGGGGGAAACATGGCCACGACGCAAGACGACATGATTACCGAACTTCAGTGCGACAACGCGGCGTTGCAAGAAAGGCTCGACGAATCCCATGCCGAGCGTGACGCGGCGCTGGCACGCGAAGTGGCGCTGGCCGAGGTGGTCGATGTCATCAACCGCTCCTCCGGCAATCTGGCGCCCGTGTTCGAGGTGATGCTGGAAAAGGCAATGCGGCTGTGCGAGGCGGCTTGCGGTGGCCTGTTCACCTACGATGGCGAGCGGTTTCATACTGTGGCGGCGCGGGGCGTGCCCGCCGCCATGGCTAAGTTCAGAGGAAAGAACCCGCCCACAGTACAGTTGGGCGGACACGTGAAGCGACTTCTTGAAACACGGCGACCCGTTCATGTCCTGGATTGGATGGAAGAGGAGACTTATCGGAACGGTGACATTGACGCCCGCGCGATTGTCGATCTGGGAGGTGCGCGCACTAACATCCTCGTTCCACTTCTCAAAGAGGAGGCGGTAGTCGGTTTCTTTGGTCTCTATAGACAGGAGGTGCGAGCGTTCACGGACGAACAAATCGCGCTGTTGCAGAACTTTGCCGCTCAGGCTGTGATCGGGGTGGAGAATGCGCGACTGCTCGGCGAATTGCAGCAACGCACCGTGGAGCTTCAGGAGTCACTCGAATACCAGACCGCGGCCAGCGACGTGCTGAAGGTCATTAATGCCTCGGCTGGTGATCTGGAGCGGGTTTTCGATACGGTGTTGGAAAAGGCGGTAAGGCTTTGCGAGTCCTCGTTTGGCGTCCTCGTTACCTATGATGGCGAATGTTTTCACACCGCCGCGATGCGGGAGGTGGCGCCTGGCCTGGCGGATGCCATACGCGAACCGGTTCGACCGAGCCCGGGCATGGCCTACGACCAGATCGCGCAAGGCGCGGACATCGTGCACATCGCTGATATCACCGGTGACGACGTGTACCGGTCGGGGAACCGGATCCGCCGGGCTCTTGCCGATCAGGGCGGAGCGCGTACGGCACTCTTTGTCGCGTTGCGCAGGGATGAGGCCTTGTTCGGGGCCTTTGTCATCTACCGAAAGCAGGTGCGCCCGTTCTCCGACAGGCAGATCGCGCTGCTGCAGAATTTCGCAGCCCAAGCGGTGATCGCGATGGAGAACGCGCGGCTTATCACAGAGCAGCGCGAGGCGCTGGAGCAGCAGACCGCGACGGCCGAGGTGCTGCAGGTGATCAATGCATCACCGGGCGACCTTGCTCTGGTGTTCGATGCTATGCTGGAAAAGGCGATGCGGCTGTGCGGAGCTGCCTTCGGCGTCCTTTGGACATATGACGGTGAGCGCATGCATGCCGCCGCGCTGCGTGGCGTGCCGCCAGCCTTTGCGGAGTTCCTGACACAGGTCACGCATCAGGTCGGCCCGAACAACGCACACGGACGACTGCTCCGAGGCGAACCAATCGTCCATATCGCCGACGTTCTAGAGGACGAGGCATATCTGTCTGGTGATCCGATCCGCCGGACCCTTGTCGAACTGGGAGGCGGCCGCACCCTGCTCGCCGTGCCGCTGCGCAAGGACGAGACATTTCTCGGCGATTTCGTCATCTACCGAACGCGAGTGCAGCCATTCTCTGACAAGCAGATCGCATTGCTGCAAAGTTTCGCCGGGCAGGCAGTTATCGCGATGGAGAACGCTCGACTGCTCGATGAAGTCCACCAGCGCCAGGCAGAGTTGCGGATCACCTTCGAGAATATGGGTGACGGCGTGGCGATGTTTGACGAGACACCGCGTCTGGTCGCGTGGAACCGCAAGTTCCAGGATATCCTCGATCTGCCCGATGGTGTGCTCGCCGAGCGTCTGACCTTCGCTGAGTACGTTCGTTACCTCACGGAGCGCGGCGAGTATGGTGTGGGAGCCGACCCGGAGGAGCAGATACGCCGCCTCACCGAGAATGCCGACCAATATCGCTCCTATGAGCGCGTACGGCCTGACGGGCGGGTCATCGAAATCCACCACAACCCCGTTCCGGGCGGCGGCTTCGTGCTGATCTACGCCGACATCACCGAACGCAAACACAACGAGGCCGAACTCCGCGCCGCCCGCGATGCAGCGGAGGAAGCCAGCCGCACCATCGAGGCCGCTTATCGCGACTTGAAAGCCGCCCAGGCCAATCTGATTCAGGCGGAGAAGATGGCGTCGCTCGGCCAACTCACCGCCGGCATCGCGCATGAGATTAAGAACCCGCTCAACTTCGTCAACAACTTCGCCGCTCTGTCAGTCGATTTATTGGCCGAACTGAAGGAAACCGCTGCGCCAGGCTTCGCTGTGTTGTCTGCTGAGCTACGCGCAGAGGTCGAGGATGTCTCGGCCATGCTGACGAGCAACCTGCAGAAAATCACCGAGCACGGCAAACGCGCCGACGGCATCGTGAAGGCGATGTTGGAGCACTCGCGTGGGTCCTCGGGCGAACGGCGCATGGTCGATCTTAACGCGCTGATCGATGAGGCACTGAACCTCGCCTACCACGGCGCCCGTGCGCAGGACCAGAGTTTCAATATCACCCTGGAACGGGATTTCTGCGAAGGAATTGCGCCGATAGAGGTCAACCCGCAGGACATGACGCGGGTATTCCTGAACCTCTTCGCAAATGGCTTCTACGCTGTCACGAGGCGGGCGCAGCACAGCGGGGACCCTGCGTTCGTGCCGACGCTGAAGGTCACCACACAGGACGCGGGCGAGGCGGTGGAGATCCGCGTGCGGGACAACGGCAGCGGCATTCCGGCCGACATCAGGGACAAGCTATTTCAGCCGTTCTTCACCACCAAGCCAACCGGCGAGGGCACCGGTCTCGGCCTGTCGATCACCTACGATATCGTCACGCAGCAGCATGGCGGCAGCATTACGGCGGACAGCAAGGTCGGCGAATACAGCGAGTTCACGATACGGCTGCCACGCAACGCGTGACCGCCTATGAGCGAACGACCGGTTTCCAGCCGTTCCAGACACTCAAATTGAGATACGATCGCGCCCGCGCCACCCTGTCGTCATCTTGTGACTTCTATTAGCGTCCGTCTGAAGTGAGGGTATGCGATGAGCATCGTGCCGATACGCGGACTGTTCGAGGCGCACCTGACCGTGAGCGATCTCGACCGTTCGATCGGGTTCTATCGCGACGTGCTCGGACTGCCCCTCGCCACCCGGATTCCGGAACGTCAGGTTGCATTCTTCTGGGTACCGACCCCAGAGAAGGCCATGCTCGGGCTGTGGTCGATCGGCACATCGCCGCTGAGGATGCGGCTGCACATCGCATTTCAGGTCGAGCTGCCGCAGGTGTTCGCCTCGGTGCAGGCGCTGCGGGCGGCCGGCCTGACGCCGCTCGATTCGGGTGGCGGAACTCCGATCGAGGAGCCGTGCGTGCTTTGCTGGATGCCGGCTGCGAGCGTCTACTTCGACGATCCGGACGGACACTCGCTGGAGTTCATCTGCACGCTGGATGAAGCGCCGCGGCCGGAACTGGGGCGTGTTCGTGGTCAGAGTGGCGGAGGCAGACATGAGCGATGAAGTTCGCGTGGAGATGCGCGACGGCTGGCGCAAGCTGGTGCTGAACCGGCCCGAAAAGCTGAACGCCGCGAACGAGGCGATGCTGACGGCCCTGATCGCGGCAATCGACGCGGCCGAGGCGGATCACGCGTGCCGCGCGCTGCTGCTGACCGGCGAGGGGCGCGGCTTCTGCGCCGGTCAGGAACTGGGGCCGGACATGATGCCAGGTCCCGACGGGCCGCCCGACCTCGGCAAGGTTGCCGACCTGCATCACCGGTTTGTGCGGCGGCTGCATTCCGTGCCGCTGCCGGTGGTCTGTGCGGTGAACGGCGTGGCAGCTGGCGCTGGCGCTAGCTATGCGCTCGCCTGCGATATCGTGCTGGCGGGGCGCGGGGCGAAATTCATCCAGGCTTTCGTGAAGATCGGCCTGGTGCCGGATTCCGGCGCGAGCTTCTTCCTGCCGCGCATGATCGGCGAGGCCCGCGCGCGTGCGCTGACGATGCTCGGCGAGCCGGTGGATGCCGCGCAGGCGCAGGCCTGGGGAATGATCTGGAAGGTGGTTGACGACGCTGCGTTGCAGCAGGAGGCCGAGGCGCTGGCGGCACATCTGGCGCAGCAGCCGACCGAGGCGATTGCCGCGATGAAACGCATGTTCGCCGCAAGCCCGACCAACCGGCTGGACGCGCAGCTCGATATCGAGCGCGAGTTGCAGGCGGCGGCAGGGCGAAGCGCCGATTATGCCGAGGGGGTGCGCGCGTTTGTGGAGAAGCGCGTGCCGGTGTTCCGGGGACGCGCATGAGCGATCCCGCCGCGTTGGCGCGTGCCTGTGCCGATGCAATGTGGGCGGATGACACCGCCAGCCGCGGCCTCGGCATGCGTCTGGAGGATGTGGGTCCGGGCCGGGCGCGGATGTCGCTGGTGGTGACCGAGGCGATGGTGAACGGGCATGGCATCTGCCATGGCGGGTTCATCTTTGCGCTGGCCGATTCCGCGATGGCGTTCGCCTGCAATTCCTTTGGCGAGCATGCGGTGGCGCAGCATTGCGCCATCACGTTTGTCCGGCCTGCAAGGCGCGGCGACACACTGACGGCCGAAGCCGTCGAGCGGACGCGTTCCGGGCGCTCGGGCATCTATGACGTGCGCGTATGCGACGCGACCGGCGAGACACTGGCGGAGTTTCGCGGCCATTCGCGCACCACCGGCGGCAGGTTTTTCGCGGAGGGTTAGGCGATGGCGCAGGCAGGGCTCGATGCAATCGAAACGGCATCGCGCGACGAGATCGCCGCGCTGCAGCGCGAGCGGATGGCGTGGACGCTCCGGCATGCCTATACGAACGTATCCCACTACCGCGCGGCGTTCGATCGCGCCGGCGTGCATCCGGACGATTTCCGCCAGCTCGAAGACATCGCGAAATTTCCGTTCACCACCAAGCAGGACCTGCGCGCGAACTACCCATTCGGCATGTTCGCCGTGCCGCGCGAAAAGCTGGTGCGCGTGCATGCATCGTCCGGCACGACCGGCAAGCCCACTGTCGTCGGCTACACACAGAAGGATATCGAGACCTGGTCGCATGTCGTCGCGCGGTCGATCTACGCCGCGGGCGGCCGGCCGGGAATGATCGTGCATGTCGCGTACGGCTACGGACTGTTCACCGGCGGCCTCGGCGCGCATTACGGGGCCGAGCGTCTCGGCTGCACGGTGGTGCCGGTGTCCGGCGGCATGACCGAGCGGCAGGTGCAGCTGATCGCCGATTTTTCCCCCGACGTGATCATGGTAACGCCCAGCTACATGCTGGCGATTCTCGATGAATTCCGTCGCCAAGGCCTCGATCCGCGCGATTGTTCGCTGAAGATCGGCATCTTCGGCGCCGAGCCGTGGACCAACGCGATGCGCCGCGAGATCGAGGACGGCTTTGCGATGGATGCCGTGGACATCTACGGACTTTCGGAGGTGATGGGTCCTGGTGTGGCGAACGAGTGCATCGAGACGAAGGACGGCCTCCACATTTGGGAGGACCATTTCTATCCGGAGGTGATCGACCCGGAGACGGGTGCAGTGCTGCCGGAAGGCGACCGGGGCGAATTGGTTTTCACCTCGCTTACCAAGGAAGGCATGCCGGTGGTGCGCTATCGCTCGCGCGACCTGTCCCGCCTACTGCCGGGGACCGCGCGGACCATGCGGCGGATGGAGAAGGTCACCGGCCGGTCCGACGACATGGTGATCGTGCGCGGGGTCAACATGTTCCCGACGCAGGTGGAAGAGCAGTTGCTGAAGAGCGAGGTGCTGACCGGCCACTATCAGATCGTGCTGACGCGCGAAGGCCGCATGGACGACGTCGCGGTGCACGTGGAGGCACGGCCCGAATTCTTCGATCCGGTGCTGATGGCGGCGGAGGCGAAGGTGGTCGTGGCGCGGATCAAGGACACGATCGGGCTAACGACGCGAATCGTGGTGGAACCGCCGGGCGGAATCGAACGGTCGGTGGGAAAAGCACGGCGGGTCATCGACCGGCGGCCAAGGGAGTAGCGGTCACGGTTTACGTGGCGTTGGTGTGCGCCTGAAATTGACTGGATGGATCACGGCAACGCCCGCAAATCTCGTCATCATCCCCGCGAAAGCGGGGACCCAGGCGGCAACTGGTGCGGCCCCCTTCTATGCTTCGTTTGCCAGCCGCAACCCCGCGTCGGGCCAGTCCATCGCAACCAACTGCCCAGAGCCCGACAGCGTGACATACGCCGTACGCAGATCGGGGCCACCGAAACAGATATTCGTGGTAACCGGATCCGGCATCGCAACCTGCCGCACCAGCCTGCCGTCCGGTGCGATCACGCTGATGCAGCCGGTGATCAGCGTCGCCACGCAGATGTTGCCCGCCGCATCCACAGCCAGGCTGTCAAAGCGCTGGAACCCGCCAAGGCCGGCGACCAGCCGCCCGCCGTTCGGCGACGGCCAGCCCTGCTTCCTCACCGCCCCGGGCGCGGCGATGTCGAAGGCCCACAACCGTGCGGGCTCGGTCTCGGCGACGTAAAGCACGCGGTCGTCGGGCGACAGCCCGATGCCGTTTGGCGTGAGGCAGGGAAACGCCACCTCGACGATCTTCGAGCCGTCCGCCAGTGCGTAGTAGATCACGCCATGATCGCGGTCCCGCGCGCGGGTCTTGCCGAGATCGGTGAAATAGAACCCGCCGTTGGCATCGAACACGATGTCGTTCGGCCCGTTCAGCTTGTTCGCGCCGCAACGGTCATACAGCACGCTGACCGCGCCGGTCTTCGGGTCCACCCGCTCGATCCGGCCTGTGGTGTAGTCGGATGCCTGCATGGCCGGCCGCAGCAGCCCCATCTCCAGCCGCCAGGCGAAGCCGCCGTTGTTGCAGACGTAGAACGCACCGTCGGGTCCCACCGCCATCCCGTTCGGCCCGCCGCCGGTTCGCGCGATCACTTGCACCGTGCCGTCCGG
>DATMND010000322.1:0-3450 GCA_035569235.1 Acetobacteraceae bacterium
GGGCGCAGGCGCTGCTGGCCGGCGACAATTACGACGAGCAATACGCCGCTCATCCTAATTGACGCGCTATACGCTGCGGACAAGTCGCCCGCCTCCGCCGTGGCGCTTTATCCACAGCGTCTCTACACCACTACGGGGACACGACCCCTCGTGAATCGAGACCAAATCGTTGAGGCGCTACATCAGCTTTAGCGACGAAGCCCGGCGGATTGCGGCGGAGTTGGATGGCGGGGGTCGGCGACAGTTAGTCAAGGAACTTCTCGATCTTATCGCCGAGACACACCGCCTCGCGGCGGCGATAGCGCTGACTGACCTGCCGACAGTAAGGGGTTGATCGAGATGGCTACAGAAATTGCCGCGCTCGCGCGTGCCCTCAGCGGGAACGGTCAGACGGGGCGCCGGGGATAATGTGCAGAGATGGTGCCACGCCGCCCCGTTGCCGGGCGGCGGGATGGCCGACTCGGGTCAAACATCGTCGCTATGGCCGGAGGCACCGCCCTTCCCCTGAGCCCGCGCCCTGCGTTTCAGTTCCTCGATCATGAGCCGGATCTCTGTCAGCACCTCGGGGTCGCTGACCGTGAGTGCGTACGCGAGCAACCGCTGCGCCTCCGCGCGAAATTCCAATCACAAGCCGCCGCCAACCGTCGGGGGGGTGTCCCGACACGCCGATCTGCTGTTGCCGCCGTCCGCGGCCATCTAGTGACCGGCATACCGGCGCCTTCGACATCGCGTCGCACGCGAACGCTGTGGCTCAGCCAAACTTTCCAACGAAATCTGGATCGACCAGCGTTGCGATAGGGGCAACATGATCGGGGTCTACAAGGACAGGGACGTGAGTGTACCCAAGATCGATGAGGACATATAAGCGATGTCGCCCATCCATGATGGTCGTCCGCCCCTTGTCGAAATAGAGCCATGGCATGTGTATTGGGGCATCCGTCTGGACCTGTCTCAAAACTGTCTCGTAGCGCTCTGGCTTGAATGTTTGCGAACGCCGGTCCGCGTGCGTGTCTGCCCACACGCCATCCCCGCGAAGTGCACCAGCCAGCCAGTCAAGCCTGACCATCAAGACTGTTGGATGCTCGCTGCATGTAGTTCCCCTGATGAAAAATGGATACACTTTCGAATCTAGGCACGGCTTGGGCCCAAATGAGATGCCCGCGAGGGTTGGCCAGTCTGTATTGCTCATGACTGCTCACTACCCCGATTCGGCTACGGGAGACAAAGGCGTCTCGGGCCTCGGAGGAGCCGCCTCTGCGACATTCATGGTCAGCTCCCCCTGGGCGAGACTGAGGAGGCGTGAGGGTGGAGCTATCAAGCGCCTGCAACGGCACCCGCAATATCGGGAAACAACCCCCGAAGAGTGTTAGCGGCACATACGCGCCGGTTCAGCCCGCCTCTCGAACAGGTCCGGCGGGGCCACCGAGCCGGCCCAGCCAGGCTGCTGCTAGGAAGTTGACGACAAAAACGGGCACCGAACCCTGGCAAAGGAGTTCGGCTAGAGCTGGCGGGACGCCGCGCGAGAAGATCCGTGCACTGATGACCGAGGCCAAGCGCCGCGTGCGGGCCAAAGCTGCCGGGCTTGTCGCAGCCGGCCGGAGATGACATCGACAACTGCGACATTCGGCAGATGAACAGGTGACCGGTGATAAAGATCGGAAAATTGCTCGCTGCCTGCATATTGGCGGCGGTTGCATTGACAGGAGCAGAGGCGGCGCCTCCAGCCGATGGCCAGTGGATGATCAAGAATCTCGTCATCAACATCTTCGACTGCGCGAACCTGGTCTGTGGTCGGATCGTCTGGCTCGGAGAACCCGCAAAACGTGCGTCTCAATGCGGGCGAATGATCATATGGGGGCTGGAGCGGCAGAGCCCATCCGTCTGGACCGGCGGCTCGATCCTGGATCCCAATGACGGCAAAACCTACCGGCTGTCGGCAACCTATGAGCTGGACGGCACGCTGCGTGCCCGGATCTTCATGGGAGTGCCGATCTTCGGGAAGACAGAGATCCTGAAGCGCATCGACACGAAGTCACTCCCGGGTCTGTGCTGACCAGAGGGGTACGAAATTCGCTGCGGATCATGGCGGTGGACGGTCGAAGGCGGACCATGCGAAGGGACGTGGGGAAAATCTGCGAGTTCCCCTGGGAACCCGAGGCGCCATTCTGAGGCCGCCGAACGCGTGCTGCGCCAGTCATCCTCCGAGCTTCCGCACCGGTCTTGTGCCTGCGCTTGCGCAATCCGGGCAACGCGATGTCACCTCCGCCTCTGCGACCGGCACGGCGAAGATGTAGCGACACAGGCTGCACCGCTTCTTCGTCATCCCTGGCAGCGGCTCCCACGGTTGGGCATTGACCGCTCGTGCGGTGAGCTCGTCCTCCCCGTTTTCCTTGGTCACGTTCGCTCCGGCTTAACCGCCGCTCCCTTGTTCGATGCCTTCCTTTGCTGCCAGGGCTGCGGCGAATCGGGCAAGGGCACGCTCCAGAGGGCTGTCCGGATCCCGCACCGCTACCGGTACAGGCTTAGAGACATCTTGATTCTGTGTTCCGCCCCGATTTTCGGACTTGGATGCCGGGACGCCCTCGGGCCGCGGCTGCGGGTCGCGGAAAACGTAGGCGTTGCTGGTGCGGATGACGCGCCAGCGGCTTGCCCAGTGGCCGAACAGGTCGCGCTCGCGCACCTGGATGCGGGCGATCCGGTGCACCCAGGTCAGAACACCAGCCCACTCCAGCGCCTTCAGATCGTCGGGCCGGTGATCACCGTGGCCTGGGCCTTCTTGCACGGCTGTCGCTTCGGCCGGTGGACGTAGGTGACGATCGGGCGCGGCTTTTCGGTGGCCATGGCGTGCGCTGCCTGATCAGTCACCGGGCGGCCGCTGCCGAAGCGGTCATGGTTGTAAGCGGTTCCACGAGTCGAGGCCGGTTTGATGTGCGACTGGGGTGGCTCTTGGTCCCTCCATCCAGCCCCGGATGGTGGGTTGATCGACCAGTGCGAGGTGATGCTTGAGGGATGTGGTGGCAGCAAACAGGGCGACGATATCGTCCAGCGTGAACCGCCGGGTGGTCATGGCGACTGGTGGCGAGGATGCCTTGCTGGGATAGTAGGACGCGGCCCATGTGGAAATGGCGGCAAGTTCAGCATCCCATGTGGTCTCAGCCATCTTCGGCTCCTATTTCGCCGGCGGCAGCTTAGCCCACACCGGAATAAAGCAGATCGTGCCGCCCTGCTGCTCCTGGCACTCCTGCTTACCGGCCGACACACCGACCACGAGTTGCTGGCTCCCGTGGAACCAATACCCCGCGCCGAACACACCGATCAGCAGCAACAGCGACGCGGCGACGGCGATCAGGACGTTGCGCCAGACATGCGCCCGCACCAGCTCGGCAGTTGCGCGCCAGGCGCCATCAGCCGACGCCTTCGACAGCCGCCGGATGTCCTCGTCGGCGATCG
>DATMND010000323.1:0-26604 GCA_035569235.1 Acetobacteraceae bacterium
TTGCCAACCACGGTGCCGAGCGGCGTGGCAGCCCCGGCGGCAATGGCTGGGCCGCCAGGTGAGCCGGCGGGTGCCGTCGTTGCATTGCCGATCGTCGGTCTGGCCGTCGCAGTCACCAGATGGTTGTCAGCGCTGGTCCAGGCGGTTTGGAAATCCACCTGCACCTTGCCATTTATGTGGACCACGATCGTGCCCGGCGTAGGGTTGGCGAGCGCGCCCGGAAGCATCGGCGCCTGGTAGTTGTTGTTGTTGTTCACGAAGGCATTCGGGACCCCGGCCGCCGGGTAGGCTTGCTGACCCTGGTTGGGTGCGCCGATGACAGGCGTTCCGACGACAGCCGGCGCCTGTGCCACGGCCGTTCCGATCAGTCCCCCAGTCCCCAGCGTGGCTACACTCGCCAGCAGAAACTTGCGCATTTTATCCTCCTCTTTGCGCCGGTGGCCCGGCGAAGTTTTCAGGCCCCACCCCGAAGTGCCCTGATGCGCAAAACGGAATAAGCACCATGCTCGGGCGGGGCAGCTGAACCTGGAGGACAGTATGAGACGAGCGCTATTGGTCCCGCAACGGCTGTTGGGTTATCCTCATGGCATTTCCGAAACACTGTGTCTGATGGGACACACCATTCTCAAGCCAGCGCGCCAATCGCCCCGATCGCCATGCAGATCGTTGGGGGCAGCCTGCGGATGCTCGCCCCATCTATGCCGCCAAGCGCCGCGACCGGCAACCGCGCGAATCGGGCCATGCGTACCCAGCGGGCCGGGCCGAGTGCCGCCGCCCCGGGATGGCTGGCGGTGGCAAAGACCGGCGAAAGAAAGACGAGTCCTGCTCCCGCGAGCATGGCGCGTCGCAGGTCCGCAGGCCCGTGGGCCGAACTGGTGATCTGCCTACGGCCACGACGTGCGCGCGCAGGCCGCACCTGACACGGCCAGCGCCCAGAGCGGAGATGAACTCCTGCCCCAAGCGCGGCCGCCAACCGGGCATCGCCGGCAACCACAAGGACAAGACGCCGCGCCCGGCAGATGCGGGCGAGATCCCGCCCCAACGCCTCGCGTCCTGGCTCGCCGTCGTGGCGCAGCACCACGGCGCCCAGGCCGGGCGGCAACCGCGCCGCCACGGGTCGCGGGTCCGGCAGCCGGCGCGCGTCGGTAAACAGCCAGAGCCTCGGCAGGCGCCACGCCGAGCCGGGCCGCGCGGCAGCGGCCCGTGCCCAGGCGAGCAGGCGGGCGTCCACGTCGGCGCCTCAGAACGCCGCGCTGATCGGGCGCGACCCGGCCATGACGACACGTCGAATAACTGGTAGCTGAAGGGCGATCATGAGCAAACGGAAGCACGCAATCGAGGCGCATTTCCAGAGCGGCGTCCGGCTGCACGGTGCCGGCAGGCTCCAGGAGGCCGAGCAAGTCTACCGGCAGGTCATTGCCGCCAATCCCGGGCATGCGGACAGTTTTCACATGCTCGGCGTCATCGCCTCGCAATGCGGCCAGCCGGAGGGAGCGGTGGCGTGCATCGATCGAGCGATCGCATTGCAGCCCTCGGCGGCGATCTACCACGTCAATCGCGCCAACGCGCTGCTTGTGCTCGGCCGGCTGGACGCCGCGCGCGATGGCTGCCGCACAGCGCTGCGGCTCAAACGGAATTGCGCCGAGGCGTACCAGGTGCTTGGCCACGTGCTCTCAGATCTCGGCCAGGCCGAGGAGGCAGTTGCCGCCTACCACGACGCATTGCGGTACAACCCGAGGTTGCCGGATTTGCACAACGGTCTTGGCTTGGCGCTTCGCGAGGCGAACCAGCTCGAAGCGGCGGTCGGGATGCTGCGGATTGCAGTCGATCGCGAACCCAAGAGTGTGGATCTGCGCTGCAATTTCGCTGGCGTCCTGAAGGACCTTGGTCAAATCGATGCGGCGGAGGCGGTGTATCGCCAGATCTTGGCCGAGCATCCGGACAATGCGGTAGCGCACAATAATCTGGGTATCCTGCTGCTTCTTGCCGGGCGGTTTGCGGAAGGCTGGGATAATTGGGAGTGGCGGTTCCGCGCCGAACGGCTGCCAACCCGGCCACTTACGAAGCCGCTCTGGCAGGGTGAGAACCTGGCAGGCCGCTCCATCCTGATCCAGGCCGAACAGGGCATCGGCGACATGATCCAGTTCTGCCGATATGTGCCGCTGGTCGCCGCTGCCGATGGGCGCGTGGTCCTGGAAGTCCATCGGCCGCTCGTGCGCCTGATGGCCAGTTTGGCCGGCGTCGCCCAGGTCGTCGCGATCGGTGAAGCCGCGCCGCCATTCGACCTGCAATGTCCGATGATGAGCCTGCCGAGCGCCTTTCACCACCGCGGCGAGGCACAGATACCCAGTGAGGCACAGATACCCAGTACGGTGCCCTACCTACGTGCCGATCCGGCGCTCGTCGAGCATTGGCGGCGACGGACGGAAAATCTGCCGGGGTTGAAGGTCGGTTTGGTCTGGGCCGGGAATCCCGAACGCATCCGCATGGACAACAGGCGATCGCTCCGCCCCGACCGTATCGCGCGCCTTGCGGAGGTGCCTGGGGTCCAGCTGATCTCATTGCAAAAAGGCGGACCAGACGGCGGGTGGCGCCCCGCGCACGACTGGACGGAGGAGCTATCCGACTTTGCTGACACGGCGGCGCTGGTCGAAATGCTCGATCTGGTCATCGGCGTCGATACGGCAGTCGTCCACCTCGCGGGCGCGTTGGGAAAGCCGGTCTGGCTGCTAAACCGGTACGACACCTGCTGGCGCTGGCAACTGGGCCGCGATGACAGCCCCTGGTATCCCACCCTGCGCCAATTCCGTCAGAAGACACCCGGGGACTGGGACGACGTCATTGCCACGGTGGCGCGGCAGCTTGCGGAACTGGCGGCATGATTTACGGATCCAGCCGCATCAGGCGCCGCGCTTGACGACGCGGCGGTGCGGGATGAGCCTCTCGGGCATGGCTGAAGTCATTTCTCCGCCCGATGTCGCGACGATAGCCGACAATCTGCACCGCGTGCGCGACCGCATCGCCAACGCGGCGATCAAAGCCGGCCGCAAGCCCGAGGACGTCACGCTGGTCGCGGTGACCAAGACCAAGCCGATCGAGGCGGTGCGTGCTGCGCTGGAAGCCGGCCAGACGGTGTTCGGCGAGAACCGGGTGCAGGAGGCAGCGACGAAGTTCCCACAACTGCGGGCTGGCCACCGCTTCAGACTGCACATCATCGGCGGCCTGCAGACCAACAAGGCGCGCGATGCGGTGCGGCTGGCGGACGTGATCGAGACGCTGGATCGGCCGCGGCTGGCCGAAGCTGTCGAAGTGGCGGCGGTGAAGGAAGGCCGCACTCCGACGTTGCTGATCGAGGTGAACACCGGCGACGAACCGCAGAAATCCGGCATCGCACGCGCCGACGCAGATGTGTTCATTGACGAGTGCAAATCGCGATTCGGCGCCGCCTTGGCCGGTCTGATGTGCGTGCCGCCGTTGGACCAGGATTCGCGTCCGCACTTCAACTGGCTCGCGGAGCGTGCCGCGCGGCACGGACTTGGCGTGCTGTCGATGGGCATGTCGGCCGACTTCGAGATCGCCATTGCATGTGGCGCGACATGGGTCAGAGTCGGCAGCGCCATCTTCGGCCACCGATAAGGTTTACACAAAAGCACGAAGACACGACGAACGATCTGCCGGAATTCTTAAGCCGAGCGGCCTAAATGTTGACGCACGGCACTGGCCACACAGACGTCATGGCCGGGCTTGACCCGGCCATCTGTACCTGCACGGCGGCTGCAAAGATGGCCGGGTCAAGCCCGGCCATGACGGTTTTGCGGTGAGGCTGCGCCTGCTCGGAGAGTCAACCTTTACGACGCTTGGTATCACGCCAAATGACGGGCCAGAACAGCAGCGAGGCGTTCGCAACCTGCCTGATCCGCTTCGTCGAACCGCGCGAGCAACGGACTGTCGAGGTCGAGCACACCGAGCAGTTCGTTCGACGTCAGTAACGGCACCACCAGCTCGGAACGTGATTCCGTGTCGCAGGCGATATGGCCCGGGAACGCGTCCACGTCCGCGACGAGCACCGACCGGCGCTCCGCGGCCGCCGTGCCGCAGACACCCTTGCCAAGTGGAATGCGAACGCACGCGGGACGACCCTGGAACGGGCCAAGGACCAATTCGCGGCCATCCAGAAAATAAAACCCGGCCCAGTTCAACGCGCCCAACGAATGATAGATGGCGGCGGCAGAGTTTGCCGCATTCGCGACCCGATTCCGCTCACCCGCCAACAGGGCATCAAGCTCCCCTGCCAGTTCTGAATACAATTCAGCTTTATCGCCCGGCCGCCGGACCGAGGTCCATAGCGTGGGCAGTTCAGGGTCTTGCATCAATCTTGCCCAGGCTGGCGCTCCTCCCTGAGTAGAGCCAACGTCAAGACCCGGCAATCAGCGCGGGGCAGGTAAATCGGTCAGTGGGCGGCCCGCGCTTCGGTGGCGGCGCGTGGCCGTGCCGACCCGGCCGGTTCGGCCGTGATCCGCATGGTCGCGGCTGCATCACGCAGAATCGTTCGCAGTTCACGCAAGAATGCCATGCCCGTGGCTGTCCGCTGGACCAGCACGCTGCGCCGATCGAGCGGATCGGTCTTGCGGCGGATCAGGTCGAATTCAGACAACCGATCGAGTGCGCGCGTGATTGCAGGCTTTGAAACACCAAGCTTCGCGGCCAGGCCGCGGACCGTCTGCGCCTCGGTCTCCAGATAGCACGTGAGGAAAACCCCTAGTTGCCGGGCCGAAAGATCTGGACCGTCGCGTCGGACCAGTTCGACAATCGCTGTGCGCAGGATGCCAGCCAGACCATCGCTGACTTCATTTGTGATCATCCCATAACCTTTCCTGAAACAGAACCTGACGCCGCCGCCCTTCCGGGCGCCCGCCATCAATCAGAGCCTGTCACAACATTCGAATTCATGTCGCGTAACGAGTGGGTGACCCGTCGCGGACCGGCCCGCCGTCCGCCGATGCAATTGGAGGCAATAATGGAGGTCGGCCCGATCGGTTGCGCCACCGCCAGGGGAGCAGTGTCGTGTCCCGATCGCGCCGGCCAACATCCTGCGCCTCCCAGTGGCAGGACACCCAGAGTGCACTGGGCCGTGTTTCGCCAGCTATGCCGCTTCATTACGACGGAGTCAGGACAGCCCTGGGCCGGCTGCGAAACCATCACAAACCCGACAGAACCCGCCAAGCCACCAGCAGCACCATCCCGCCAAGATAACCCCGCAGGAGCAGCAGTGATATGCGTACCGTGCGTGTCATCCGCATGTTGCCCAGGTCTTCGCGAAACAGCTTCTGCTCCGGTACATCGTCCAGCGGATGGATCACACGGAGCAGATCGGGAGCGAATATTGTATCGGACATCTGATTTCTCCCGTGATCAGGCGACGGCAGGGAACAGCGAAGGGACGATCACCTGGACGGCAAGCACAAGCGACAGAGCGAACAGGACGGCGATCACCGTCCAGTTGATCCAATTGTTCCAGGGACGGTTCGCGAAACGAGCGCCCAGCATCTCGCGGTCGTTCAGCAACAACTGGAGGAACACGATAGCCGAAGGAAGCATTACGCCGGCCAGCACCTGCACGCTTACGATGATGGTCTGCAATGGTGCGTCGGGGATCAGCACGATGCCCGCCGCGGCCGCCACGCAAAGGGCGTAGGCTGCATAGAAATGCGGCGCCTGGCTGATGCGGGCCTCAAGCGTGTTGCGCCAGCCCATCACCTCGCCCCAGGCCCAGGCGGACGAGAGCGAGATGGCGGTAGCGCCCAGCAGGGCCGCATTGCACATCAGCAACAGAATCAGCGTTCGCCCGGTGTGGCCGATGACGGGGGTCAGGACGTCCGCCATCTGCGCCGGGTCCTCATAGATGGCGCCACTGCGATACAATGCGTCGCCAACCAGCAGCATGCAGGCGGCGAAGGCCACCACGGCAATGGCGCCAATCAGCGTATCGAGCCGAGCCAGCTTCAGATCGGCGAAGCGGAGCCGCTTGTCGGCGACACAGGACTGCTGGAAGAACAGTTGCCAGGGGGCGATCGTGGTGCCGACGATGGCAATCACCAGGAACACGAAGTCTCCGGTCACACCGCCTGCCGGCACCATCGGCCGCACCGAGTTGGCGAGTGCGGCGCCCCACTGCGGACCCACGAGCGCCGCGAGCGCGAACCATGCGAGGTTGAGCCCGCACAGCATCAGGGTCATGCGCTCCCAGCGGCGGTAGCTCCCGGTTCCGACCAGGAGGATCAGCCCGACCGCTGAGAGTGGCACAACCACCGAGGGCGCGAGGCCCAAATGCCGTGCCGCCAGCGCAATGGCCGCGAACTCGGTGACAAGCGTGAGGAAATTCAACAGCAGCAGGTCTGCGAGCGAAAAGCGGCCCCACCATTTGCCGAAGCGCTGATAGATCATTGCGGCGTGGCCCTGGCCGGTCGCGATGCCGAGCCGCGCCACCATCTCCTGCACGAAATAGGTCACCGGCAATAGCAGGAGCAGGACCCACAGCAGCGAAGTGCCGTACTGGGCGCCGGCCTGGGTATAGGTGGACACTGCCCCGGCGTCGTTATCCGCGACCATCACGATCAGGCCGGGACCGGCCACCACCATGAAATGCAGCAGGCGGTGCCGCAGACCCGGCCGGGCCGCGACGACACGCCGTTCGATTGTTGCGAAGGACATTCGTAGCTTCCTTCTCCGTCCGTCGATCCGGGCGGAGAGGAAGGCGGTTCGCCCTGCCCTACGTCCGGACCAGTCTCAGTGAGCCGGACCTCCCGGTCCGGCCGCGACTAGGGCCGTCGTCCATTACTGGTCTCCAAATGCGGGCAGGCGCGTGCGATCACGCGAGAATGCGCGGGCACGAGCGGTATCGGGGGCTTGAGCGGTCAATGCACAACCTCCTTCATCGGTTCAATCGAACCCAGGAGGAGGCGACCGCGAGGCGATCAGCCGATGGCCGACCCGACTTTAGCGGTCACATTTCGCTCCCGGGCAGTCCTGACCATCGATCCCCTGAGGTGCGGCAAGCGCCTACTGGAAGGCTCGACGGTATCGCTGCTGGATCGCGGGTTCATGTGATCCTTGATCGCTGTTGACACGCGCCGGGCTTTCTTGCGGCAACCCAACGGCCCGCCGGTGTCACGCACCGGCCGGCTATCGCCATTTAGGCCGTCATGCGCCGCGGATCAAGCTTGTTGTCACGCCGATGACGATGGGCAACGGCAGCCGCTGCTCATCGTTGTCATTCCCGCGAAAGCGGGAACCCAGGGAGCGCCGGCGCGGCGCACGGCCGATGCCCATAAGACCGCGCTTGCATGGCGCGCTGGCACCAATCAACGTGCCGTGCAACCAAAACGCCACCACGCGACCAATGGGAGACACGAAGTGTCCGGGTCACCTTCGCTGAAGCCGATCACTGCCCTCGATGGGGCTGCAACCCGGGGCGGTTTCTGGCCGCAACGCTGGTGGGTGGTCATGGACTTCAAGATCGGCATCGTGCCGCTCCCGGTGTTCGTGCTGCTCCTGGCGTTGATTGCCGGCTTCACGTTGACCGGGCGGATCCCGTCCGACCTGCCAATGGCGATCGTGCTGCTGGCCATGGGCGGGTTCACCTGCGCGGAGATCGGCAAACGCCTGCCAGTGCTGCGCAACATCGGCGCGGCAGCGATCCTGGCGACCTTCATCCCCTCGGCACTCGCCTATTACCACCTCCTTCCGGCGCCAATTCTGGCTTCGGTCAGCGAATTCACCAAGGTCAGCAACTTCCTTTATCTGTTCATTGCCGCGATCATCGTGGGCAGCATCCTGGGCATGGACAGGCGGGTCCTCATTCAAGGCTTCATCAAGATCTTCGTCCCACTTGGCGTTGGCTCGATTGTCGCCGGCCTGGTCGGCACGACGGTCGGTGTGGCGATGGGCATGAGCGCCTATCATACCTTCTTCTTCGTGGTCGTCCCGATCATGGCCGGCGGCGTGGGCGAGGGTGCGATCCCGCTATCGATCGGCTACTCCACATTGTTGAACCAGGCGCAGGGCGATCTGTTCGCACAGGTGTTGCCGCCGGTGATGATGGGCAGCCTCACTGCCATCATACTCGCGGGTTCACTGAATTACGTCGGCAAGCGCTATCCGCATCTGACCGGCGAGGGGCGACTGCAGCCGCCGGGCGAAGGTGCCGTCATCCTGGAGCGCGACGAAGCCGTTGCCAAAGTTGCAGACATGTACACGATCGGCGCGGCGCTGGTGACCGCCGTTACGCTTTACCTTGTCGGCGTACTTGGCCAGCGTCTGTTCGACTTTCCGGCGCCGGTGACGATGCTCTTTCTGGCCGTGATGCTGAAATTGACTCAGACCGTCTCTCCCGATCTGCAACAGGGGGCGTATCAGGTGTACCGGTTCTTCTCGACCGTGGTCACCTATCCCCTGCTGTTCGCCATCGGCGTGGCACTGACACCGTGGGACAAGCTGATGGCGGCGTTCCAATTCGGCAATATCATAACGATCGTCTCGACGGTGGTGACGCTGATGACCACGGGCTTCTTTGTGGGGCGGTGGATGGGCATGTATCCGATCGAGACTGCGGTGGTGAACGCGTGCCACAGTGGACAGGGCGGTACGGGCGATGTGGCGATCCTGACAGCGGCGAACCGGATGGCGCTGATGCCATTCGCCCAGATCGCCACCCGGATCGGCGGCGCGATCACGGTCACTTTGACGCTGATTGTCTTGTCCCGGCTCGTGTAGCTTCAAACGGATCGGTTCACGGCACGGAACAACAGGAGACCGCCGATGACCAAGAATTCAGATCCGCTCGCTGAGGGGAAGGCCATCCACCAGGTCGTCGAGTTCTGGACATGACCCCGTCGGACTACGCCAAAGCAGTTGCCGGCTTCTGGACGGCGCAAGGGCAGGCTTTCCTGAAGGCGCAGCGACAGCTCGGCAAGGCGCTTGCGGAGGGTGCAACGGCGATGGCGTCCGGCACGCTTCCGTCAATGCCGGAGATGCCGACCGATCTCTCGGCCAGCGTCGCCGATCTGGCGACTGCCGGTCAGTCCGTCATGGAGATGTGGTCGGCCGCCACCGCGATGTGCGGCAAGCTCGCCACGACGTTCCCCACAGCCGATGGAGGCGACGCGACAGTCGAGGCAACATTTCGAAAGATGATCGACCCGCGAAGCTGGATGGCCAGCACCGGCGAGATCGACGAAGTGCTGGGCCGCATGGCGGATGCACCTCGCTTCGCGGATCTGTGGGAGGTCGAGCGCCGCTACGCCCGCGTCGTCCAAGCATGGATGAACGTGCGTCGCCGGGGTCTCGAGCACAGCGTGGTTGTGCTGGAGGCCTGGTTGCAGGCGGGACGCCGCTTTGCCGAGGATATGGCCGGGCGGGCAGGTGCGGATGCGCCGGACGCGAAGGCAACGCTTGCGCTCTGGACGGAAACGGCCAATCGGCAGCTATTGGAAACGCAACGGTCCGAGCCCTTCCTGGCGACGCAGGCGGCGATGATTCGTGCCAGCACGGAGCTGCGCCTGGCGCAGCAGGAGTTGGTGGAACATTTCGGCAGGCAGTACGGCTTTCCGACCCGCACGGAGCTGGACGATGTGCATCGCACGGTGACCGAACTGCGCAGGGAAATACGCGCGATGCGGCGTGCGCAGCAGTTGCCGCCTTCCGCGACGCCGCCGGCCGCTTCGACCGGGCAGCCGCCGGCGACACAGTCCGTCCGGCGACAAAAGACGAAACGGAAGGGGACACGCTAGTGGCAAAGGTCCAAACAAGCGCGGCGAATGCGGTGTCGGAAGCGGCCAAACTCGGCACCAAGATGCTGACCGGCGGACGGCTGCTCCAGGCCATGCGCGATGTCGATGTGGAAATCGCCACAACGCCAAAGGATTTGGTGTGGCGCCAGGACAAGGTCAGCCTGTTCCATTATCGCCCGCTGGCGGAGAAGCGGATCGGTGTGCCTGTGCTGATCTGCTATGGCCTGGTCGGCCGTTGGACGATGACGGACCTGCAGGAGGATCGCTCGCTGGTCCGCAACCTGCTGAATCTCGGGATCGATCTGTACGTCGTGGACTGGGGCAACCCGTCGCGGGCCGACCGCTACCTGACACTTGACGACTATATCCTGGGCTACCTCGACGGCTGTGTGGCCGAAATCGCGAATCGTGCCGGCGTGAAGCGGGTCAATCTGTTGGGTGTGTGCGAGGGTGGCGTGTTTACAACAGCCTTCGCGGCATTGGAGCCCGCGCGGATCAACACACTGACCTTGACCATCACCCCGATCGATTTCCACGCCGACACCGTCGAGGACCGGCCCGGCCACGGTTTCATCAACATCTGGACGCGCAGCATTTCGGCCGAGGACGTGGACCGGTTCATTGACGCGAACGGCAATCTGCCTGGCGAGTTCATGGGCGCGATCTTCAACCAGATGTCGCCGATACGGAGCCTGCTGAAATACAACCTCGACCTGCTGGAGATCGCGGATGACGAGACGCGGCTGCTGAACTGGCTCCGCATGGAGAAATGGATTGCCGATCGCCCGGACCATCCGGGCGAGGCGGCGAAGCAATGGTTGAAGGACCTGTATCAGCAGAACAAGCTTGTGCGAAACGAGTGGGAGCTGGAAGGCCGCCTTGTGGACCTCGGCAATATCCGAATGCCGGTGTTGAACGTCTATGCGAAGGATGACCACATTATCCCGCCCGCCACCTCCCGCGCGCTAGGACCGAAGGTCGGCTCGTCCGAATACACCGAGCTTGCATTGGCCGGCGGCCATATCGGCGTGTTCGTCGGCGGCAGGTCGCAGGCGCTGTTCGCGCCTGCTGTGGCGTCGTTCCTGGAGCGGCACGACAATTCGCGGGGATGACAACAAAAGCGGGTGACGATTGGAGATAATTTCGTTGCGAGCCCTTACGCTGCCGCCGCCGACACAAGCAGCGCCTGGCCGCGCGGCGTGAGGACCACGCGACATTCGCTCAACCCGCCGGCGCCCGCGTCCAGCCGCACCAGTTCGTCGCCGAGCGCGTCTTCCCAAATTGACAGGCGTGGGCAGGTGCTGCGCCATGCCTCCATCACCTCGGCGTAGGTCCGCGGCCGGTCGGCGACCCAGGTTAGGAACTGCTCGGTCAGCGTGCTCATTGGCACACCGCGAGCAACGCGCCGCGCAATGCATCGGATGCGCGGTACAGCGGCACATGGCCGCGCAGCAGGATCTGGGTGCTGCGGCGATATGCCGCCTTTCGTACCTCCAGTCCCGATGGCGAAAGCCGCGCCTCGATCGTCGCTTCCAGCACGCCGGCAGGATTTTCGATGTCCACGTCGACCTCGCCGAACGCTGCACCGGGCGATGGCAGGCCACGCGCGATGCCATGCGCGACGGAACCGGGGATCAGCGCCGCCGCTGCCAGGCAGCAGCCGCCGGACACCGCCATCGAGCGATGCCCCACCTGCGGCGTGAAATAGCGCACGGCGATGTGGCCCGCCTCTTGCGGCGGACCGACGATGCAGATCTTCGGGATCGTCTCGCTCTGTGCCAGTTCGTCCGCGGTCATCGTGCGGCCGCCCGGTCCCTTCAGCGCCATGCGCAATCCCGCCTCCACCCAGACCGCGCGCAATGCGGCCATGAAGCCGCGGTCCGCGTCCAGGTGTTCGATATTCTCGTGCGCCGTCTTGCCGAAGTCCGACGCGCGGGCGATCACCATCGGCACCGCCACATCGACACAGGACACCGTGTAGCCGGCGACCTCATCGACGGGTTGGCCGGTCGGCAGCAACCGGCCGGTCTTTGCGCCCACCGGGTTGGCGAGGAACAGATCGACGCCGGGGAAACTGCCATCGACCCCGGGGATTTCGGCGGCGACAAACACGCCATCAGGGCCGAGCCGCAAACGCGAGCCCGCCGTCACGCCGGTGTTGGTGTTGAAGATGTCGATCTCGAACGTGCCGCCTGCGGCGACCGGCTCGACCTGGCCGGTGTCCAGCGCCCATAGCGGCAATACGGCGGACATGTTGCCGCAGTTCACGCTCCAGTCCACCGCCGCCTTGTCGGCTGCGAGTTGGGCGAAGGTGCTGACGATGCGTTGCCCCTCGGCGGTCCGCTCCATGCGCGCGAAGAACACCTTGTTGCCGGTGGGAACGATCCGCCCCAGTCCGGTGATCTGCTTGTTGCCCGCGCGCGTGCCGGCGAGCGGCAGACCCATCAGGTGGCGCAGCAGTTCCTCGCGAAGGTCCTGCTCGCGCGGCGCCCAGTGTTCGGAGATCACCAGCCCGGTGGAGGTGCCGCCCCGTACGTGGAGCACCGGAAATTCGATGACCCCGCCGCGCAGCCGCGGCGACGGGTCGAGTGAGGCTGTCTGCATGGTCCAGGACCCCGATTGCCGGGGGTTCAGGTAGTGCTTTGTGGGGGCGAAGTCCATTGCCGGGAGACGTGGCGGTCGCTCGGTTGCAATGTTGCTTTTTAAGGAAGAATCACTCTGTGCCCGGAGTTGGGCGTTCGGCTCCTGCGGCTACTGAGCAGACAATTGCCGAAGGAGACGCGAATGGCGCAGAAAGGTGGGAAGCGGTCGTTCCGAACCTACCGGACCAGCACTCCGATGCTCCAAGTGGGTGGTTCTCCCTTGAACATAGTAGAGCGTGCATGCGGTGTCACGTTGAGGCTCGATTCTACCGCTAACGTTGACATAGCGCCGCTGTGACGTGCTAGCGTACAAGCGTGATCCGAGCCAGGGACATCCGGGCGGCGAACAAGCGCAACGTGGATTGGGGGAAATGGGAAAACACCAAGATGCCGGTGTCCGCATTTCCTCTATCCAAGCGGCGAAACTATTCATTCCGACTCGGTTCCGCCTACCGCTGGCGAATCGTGCGTTTCGAGGCATGCGATTGCAAGTTGCGGCTCTTGCTGGCTTACAGCGTTGAGAAACAGCAATACCGCGCGACGTTGGCGCTCGAAGGTGACCGGGACATGAGCGTCCTGGCTTCATACGAATTCCATGGCACGCACACTGGCTGGCAATTGTTGGCGGCCTGCGATGATATCACCACGATTCCTCAAGGTGTGATGATCGGACCGTGGCAGCGGCGGTTGCCAAAGGCGAGAACGCGACATCGCATTGTTGATTTTCGGGTGAGGGATGATGATACCGCGTTGGACATTGCGGCTCAATTCTTCCGGCTGCACAAGGCAGGGGACGCGCTGCTGTGAAGGACCTTCTATGCAAAGCGTTCTGTGACGAGCTGTCGGTGCGAGATGTGCCGGCAGGCTTGGCAATTCGCACCGCATTGAGTTTGTCGAGTGGCGAACCCCTCGGATTTTATGTGGTGGGACCAGATTCCACCGGGCGCTATCGCATTGAAGACGATGGCGCCACCATCCCACTCATCGAGGCGGCTGGCATAGATCTTGATACGCAGACCAGAAACGATGCGATCGCTGTACTGTACGAGGAGTACGGCGCTTTATATAATGAGGGAACTGGCGAGCTATCCACGCCGCCTCTTACTATGGACCAAGTACCCCACAGGGCATTGCAGTTTGTAGCCCTTCTGCTGCGGCTACAAGACCTCATCCTGCTAACGCCAGAGCGTGTCGCAAGCACATTCAGAGAGGATGCAAAAAAGGCTATTCGGTCCACGATTGGAGACCGCGCTACCATTCAGGAGGATCGGTCTCCTGCAAGTGGAATTGAATTTCCAGCTGACCTGCTCATCGAGGCTCCGAATCGCGCACCGGTCGCTGTGTTCCTAGCAATGTCCGAGCAACGTGTGCTTGAGGCAGTTGTTGCCCAAATGGCACTAATGTACGAGGCAAAGCTGGATTGTTCTATAATTGCTCTTCTGGAAAGGGACAGCTCTGTCACGCGTCGGATGCGACAGCGCGCATCAAACCGCCTCGCAGCTATGCCAATATTCGAGGGTGATGAGCGTGCTGCGGTGCAGCGCATCGAGCAGGAGGTGTTTGGGCGCTCTGCCACGCTCCACTGACGCCCAGCCTGCCATAGCTTCGGCTTCCGGATTGCGTCCGATATGCAACAGCATATCCGGCTCAATCTGACGCCTACCGAGATCCTATATGGTCTGCCAGTTGTGCCGCGGTGTAGGTCTCGCCAAAGCTGTCCGCGATCTCCGGCAACATTGCGGCGTTCCATTCGTTCCAGTCCGATACCAAACGGTCGAACAGGTCCTTGCGTCGGCCCTGCAGGTTGGCGCGCTCGCGTGGATCGTCGACCACGTTGAACAGGAAGGTATTGTCCCGGATCTTGAGGTACTTGAAGTCGCCGTCCCGGACCGCGCGCTGCGCGTTCGTCTTATAGCGCCAGAACAGTTTTCGAAGTGTCGGCTCGCTTTGTCCGGTCAAAGTCGGCAGCAGGTTCATCCCGTCAGCGGGATATTCGCGGCGTGGCGCAATCCCCGCCGCCGCCAGAAGCGTCGGGAACCAGTCCATGGTGATCATCACCTGATTGCTGACCAGGCCGGTGGGGATTTGCGTCGGCCAACAGATCAAGGCCGGAACGCGGAGCCCGCCCTCCAACAATTCCGTCTTCACGCCGGTAAATGGCCAGGTATCCGAAAAACGCTCACCGCCATTGTCGCTCGTGAAAATGACGATGGTGTCGTCGGACACGCCATTCGCTTCCAAGGCCTGCAGCACGCGGCCGATCTGCAGGTCCATCGCCTGGATCATCCGGATGTAGGTGCGCTGAGTACCACCATCGAAATGGCGGAGGTTGGTTCCCCGCAGCCGCTCCGATTCGGTTGCGTCGCCAGGCGCTTCCCATGGCCAGTGCGGTGCGTTGAAGTGCAGGCTGAGCAGGAACGGCTGCCCGCGGCTTGCGAGATCATTGATGGCATGCACCGCCTGGTCCCCCAGGATCCCGGTCAGGTAGCTGCTCCGCCGGATCGGGACGTCACCGTCCCAGAGATCATGCTCCCCACGCGGATTCTCGTGCGTGTAGTAGTCCACCGCCCCGCCGCGCATTCCGAAAAATCGATCATATCCACTGCGCAGGGGACCAAATTTGGGCGGCATCCCCAGATGCCACTTGCCCACCAGACTTGTCTGGTAGCCGGCTTCCTTCAGCAGCGATGGCAGCGTCGGATGCTCCGGCGGCAGTCCGACGTCGGTCTTGCCGGCCAACGGCTCTTCCAGTCCAAGCGGCAGGCGATATTGGTAGCGTCCCGTGATGAGCGCGAGGCGCGTCGCCGAGCATACCGCTGAATTGGCATAGGCCTGTAGCAGTCGCACGCCGCGTTCAGCGATCCGATCGATGTTAGGAGTGGATAGGTCGCGTCGGCCATAGCAGCTCAGGTCGGCGTAGCCCAGGTCGTCCGCCATTATGAACACGATATTGGGCAGGTGAGACAAACCTGCGCTTCCCATCGGGGCACCAGAACTGGTCACTGACTTATCCCACGTCGTTCGTTGCGCTTGCATAGAGCAGCAGCGGACATCCGAGAAGGCCGGCGCGCAGTAGTCAGCCCGCCCGCATCAGCCCAGCGCTGTCCATTCCGCCTGCGTGTGCAGCAGACGCATGCCGGCACGTTCCAGGTTGTGATAGCTGGCTGAGTTGTACTCCGCCTGGCTATAAACGAGTTCCGCGCCCATGTTGGCCGCCGCCTCCCAGCGATGCGCCAGCAGAGCGCCCTGGATGTGCCGCCCGCGGAACGCTGGGTGCACCGTCGCGTCGGCGAAGTAGCCAATGCCGTCGTGCATATACAGCATAGCGACTGCCGCCGGCTCGCTCCCGACCAGCGCCTGGTACAGGAACCAGTTGCGCTGATCCAGCCAGCCCCGCATGTTCGACTTGGCCGGTTCGCGGATCTGCTCAGGCAGGTCCCAGCCGGTGACATAAACGTCCAGGAAGCGTTCCATTTCTTCCGCGGTCGTCACGTGCCTGATCGTCACGTCGCGTGCCGGCGCGTACTCGCAGGCGACAGGACCATACAGCGATGCGTGAAAGCCGGAGTGGAAGTATCCAAGGCCGGCCAGGGCGTGGCCAAGCGCGGGGCTGAACTCCTCTGGTCTGACCTCGAAGCGCGGCTTTACGTCGTTGCTGGCGTACCATTCGTGGATCGTTGCCACCAAGTCCACCTGCGCCGGGTCCAACCCCACGACGCGATTGAAGCGCGGCGAGGGAAGCTTCCGCGCGAGCAATGCGGTCGCGCCATCGAACGTCTTCACCTCGATGCCGAACGGATTGCCGGGCCGCGCGGCGATCACTGCCATCCGCTCGATCGTGTATTGCAGGTCGACCTGCATCATACGGCGAATGATATCCCGCGATGTGATAAGCATGACGTTATCGTAGTGGCGTCTGTCGTCCGATGCAAACCGAAGCCCCCTCTTCGCCCATCAGTTTGCGTTGTTCAGCAATTGAGTTCGCGCTCTGGGCGCGCAGGCGCAGTACCTGGGGGAAAATAAACGAAAAGGCCAGGGGAGACGAGTAATCCCCTGGCCCTCGCATAGGCCACTGCTGCGTTATAACCGACGCCGCACCGTCGGTTCAAATGGCCTAATTTGGACTCCGGATCGGCCGCGAGGAAGCGCTCCAAGTGGCGCAACGGCCGCACCTGAACGCGTTACAACCTCGGCTGGGCTTTAGGACAAAGTTCACCTCTCACGTGAATTGCGGAATTACCCGATTGACCGCCCGGACCAATGCCGCCGGGTTCAACAGGGCAGGGCTCATGGCCCAGCGATGCTTCGGTTCGTTCGCGATGCGCACGGTGCCGATATGCTGTTCCGGATCGGCGTCCTCGACCGGATCGGAGTCGACAAAGCCGAGGCGGTGACGAAGCAACTCGATGTCGTTCTTCTTGCCGGTGAGCAGAAGCCAACCGGGCCCTACGTCATAGGTTTCGGCATAGGCGGCCAACACCTCCGGCGTGTCATGCTCGGGCTTGAGCGTGATCGACGCCATGAAGATCTCCGTGCCGACGCGCGGGCCAAGCAGTTCCTGCACGCGGGCAAGGTTTTCGGTCATCAGCGGGCAGATCGCATCGCACTCGGTGAAGAAGAAGTTGATCAGGATGATCTTGCCCTTCATCACGTCGTCGTAGAAATGCAGGGTGCGGCCATCGTGTGTCTTCACCTCGGCGTTGGTGAACCACGCGGCGCCGTCCTGATGAAGAATGCGTGCCGTGCCCGATGGGGCAAGCACAAAGGGTGCCATAGCGGTTGCGGCAGCGCCGGCGAAAAATTTACGCCTGTTCATGATGATCCTCCGAACAGCTGGTTGGTGTGACGCCCGCCCCTGGGGAGGGGCGGGCGCCAGCCAGTGCCGGGACTAAACGATGTCCCAGCGGATCATCATCGCGTGGTCCTCATGCACCACGTTGTGGCAGTGCATGACGTAGCGATTGTACACCGGCTCGCTCGTGTGACCCATGTCGCGGAAGCGCATGAACAACTTGACCTCATCGTTGGTCTGCAGGTTAATGATGTCACGGCGTGAGTAGTCGATCGCCCCGTTGAGCTGCGTGGCGGGCAGCACCGGCTGACCGTTGCGTGCCAGCATCCGATGCTCCTCGAAGTGGATGTGCACCGGGTGCCGCCAGGCGCCGCCGGGGTTCTGGATGATCCAGACTTCCCCTTGGCCCGGCTGGCTCTGCGGGATGGCGGCATCGATGCGGTTCTCGTCGAAGAACTGGCCGTTGACCATCCAGCCACCGTTGCCGCGTTCGAACCGCCAGGTACGCGTCGGCACCGTAGCCGCGAGAGCATTTAGCGCCACGAAGTCCATGTCCGGCAGGTCGCGCAGCTTCATGCCGATGTTCGGCGGGCTGTTGGACGACCGGCGGAGCTTCGGATCAGCCGGATCGGCCGACGGATCGCCGCCCTGCGGCGGGTTGCCGGTGATGTTGACCTGCAGCACCGGCGTGCCGGGGGTCAGCGTGTTGCCGGTCGGGCCACGGCCGTTGACCTGCTCGGCGCGGTTGACGAAGTAGAGCTGCTGCACGCCAGCTGCCCGAATCTTGCCGAAGTCGACGATGATATCGACGCGCTCCGCCACCGCGATGCGCACGCTGTTAACCTGCACCGCGTCCGGCAGCAGGTTGCCGTCGGTGGTGATCTGCCAGAACGGCCAGAACTGCTTGCCGTCGTACAGCGACCACTCCCACCAGCGCGACGGGCCGGGCGCATAGAGCCGGAACCGATAGCGCTGCGGGGCGACGTTCGTGAAGGGCTGAATCTGCCCGTTGGCGAGGAAGCGGTCGCCGAGGATGCCGTCAAGGTCGAACAGGTCGAACACCAACTGGGCGTCCGCGTCGAGCACCGCGTCGTGGAAGAAGATCGGACAATCGAGATCATCGCCGTTTGCGCTGAGCCCGCAGGGCAGGTTCAGCCCGGTGCCTGGCACGCCAGTGTCGAGATTGTCGAACAGGTTGTAGCAGCCGAACATGCCCTTGTAGACGTTCTGCGCGGTGAAATCGAGGTGGTGATCGTGGTACCACAGTGAACCCAGCGCCTCGTTCGGGTTGCCCGCCCCGCCGAACGCCGGATCCCGGAAGCCAGCAAGCACGTTCGGGTAGTGCTGATCCTTGAAGCCCTTCGGGTTGACCGCGTTGGGATCATTGATCGAGTTGAAGAAGTTGACCGGATTTCCGTCGCTCTCGGAGGGTGTGTGCCCGTTGTGCAGGTGGGTGGTCATCTCCGAGATGCCGAAATCCTGCGGGGTCGACACGGACGGCAGCTTGTTCTTGAAGCGGACCAGCACCGGCTCGCCGTACTTCGCCCGGATCAGCGGCCCGGGGACGCGCGCATTGCCCTTGTCGTCGTGGAAACAGAAGAACCGGGTCTTGCCAGGCAGGTCGGGATGCAACTGGATGAAGTCCTCCCGCATCTCCAGTTCGTAGAACTTCTGCGGGATGAAGCTGCCCTGGCTGCCGGGACCAAATGTGTTGGTGGCGGCATTGTACGAGAAGTACTGGTGGTCGACCTGCCTGGTCGCGCCATCGACCGGAGTCTTGCCGGTGGGCGGGCCGAACTCCATGTTGCGGGGATCGTTGTTGAGAACCGTCTGCAGCACCGTGAGGCGCGGCATCGGCACCTTCCAGGGAGTGATCGGCGGGCTCTGGCCATCGACGCCCTGCACATCGGTAAGGCCGGAACCACCGCCGCTGCCGCTGCCCCCGCCCGGACCTTGCTGGGCGAACGCGCGCGCGCTGAGCCCAGCCTTTACAACGAGGGTCCCGCCCGCCGTGAGCAGGCCCAGGCGCATCATCTCGCGCCGGCTTAGCTTTGCCTTGACAATCTCCTGGCGATTTCGCTGTGCCGTGAGTGCCAATTTGTCTTTCCAACTCTTCATCTCAGGCTCCCATTTTGTTTTGGTGGTGAACATATGTTACGAATTCGAGACGAGTTAGGCAAACGCAGAGCGGACGCTGCCGGTGCGGAATGCAGGTAGGACGGCACACGGTGCCAACAGACGGGCGTCAGAAATACTGGGCGTCGGTCATTCTTGGTGCATTGACCGTGAGCCCATCCGGAACCCGAGCTGTTGCAATCCAGTGCAACCATGACCATTCCTTCGCTTGACTCCTGCGAATGAATCCGATCTGCACGCCGTCTAGGGCGAATACATTTCAGGAAACACGGACGGTTTATAAACTTGCGAAAGCGCAATTGCAACGAAGACGTTATTATACGTTTTGCATGTTCACAGACTCGTGATGGCGCGGCGGTCGTTTGCGAATATCATTCCGTTATAGGTTTATTACGATATTGCGACATTGCACCCGGGCAGGCAATTCACGTGAGGCGGCTACTGATGGGTCGTCGTGGGTCAACCGCCATGCTGTTATTCCGATCACGAGACGAACGGCGATCCGCCAACCGGTTGCCCCCGCGCAACTTCGGTGGTCCGATGGGCACCATGCGCACCTCAGACCCGATCACCGAAGAGCTGTTCCGCAATAGCCTCGCCGCGCTCGGCGACGAGATGGTGCTGACCATCTACCGCACCGCCTACTCCGGGGTGTTGAAGAACATCATGGATTACAGTGCCGCGCTGTGCGACGCGCAGGGGCGGCTGGCGGCGCAGGGCCTAGCGCTTCCGGGGCATCTCTGTTCCATCCCGGTTGCGCTACAGGCGGTGCTGCGGCATTTCGGCGACGACATCGCCGAGGGCGACATCCTGATCAACAACGACCCGTATGACGGCGGAATGCATCTGCCGGACATTTTTATCTTCAAGCCACTGTTCGCCCCAGGAATGCGGAGCAACAAGCCGATCGCCTATGCCGCGACGATCTGCCACCACACCGATGTCGGTGGGCGCGTTCCCGGCTCCAATGCCTCCGATAGCACCGAGATCTACGCCGAGGGCCTGCGCATCCCGCCGCTGAAGCTCTACGAGCGCGGCAAACCCAACACCACACTGTTCCGCATGATCGACCGCAACGTGCGCGTGCCGGGCCGCGTGCTCGGTGACATCCGCAGCCAGCTCGCCGCCTGCGAGATCGCCGCGCGGGGCATGACCGATCTGGTGGCACGCTACGGCGGCGATGATGTCGTTGCGCTGATGGCAGCGACCATGGATTACTCCGAGCGACTCACGCGCCACTGTCTGTCCGAACTGCCGGACGGCGAGGCGACCTTTACCGACTGGATCGACGACGACCAGATCGACATCGGCGTGCCGATCCCGCTTGTCTGCACGGTGCGCAAGCACGGCGATGCGATGGAGGTCGACTGGACCGGCAGCGCGCCACAGGTGAAGGGCGCAATCAACAACACCTGGAGCTACACCGCGGCCATGAGCTTCACCGCGGTCAAGTCGGTGCTGTCGATCAACATGCCGAACAACGATGGCGTGTTCCGCCCGATCAAGGTGATCGCGCCCTCCGGCACGATCACCAACGGCAAGCTGCCGGCGGCGTGTGCGGCGCGCGGGCTCACCGGGTTCCGCGGCGTCGATTGCTGCTTCGGCGCGCTGGCGCAGCTGTATCCGGACCGGGTGTATGCGGCGTCCGACGGCGGCAACACCGGCATCACGATCGGCGGCTACGACAAGGAGCTGCGTCCGTTCATCTACGTGGATTTCCTGTCCGGGTGCTGGGGCGCGCGCCCGTGGGAGGACGGGCTCGACGGCAACACCTCGATGTTCGCCAACATGGCGAGTTTTTCCGTGGAGGTGATCGAGGCGGAGAACCCGCTGGAGGTGCTGGACTACGAGTTTGTGCCCGACACCGGCGGCGCCGGGAGATTCCGTGGCGGCATGTCGCAGCGCAAGACCTGGCGGATGCTCGCGGACGAAGGGATTCTGCAGGTTCGCGCCGATCGCCAGACGCATCGGCCGTACGGGCTGTACGGCGGCGGTCCGGGTGCCGCGGGACGCAACGTGCTCGATCCGGGCTTGCCAACGGAGGAAAAGCTGCACGCCAAGCTGACAATGACGTTGCGCAAGGGCCAGGTGTTCCGCCACGAGTTGCCGGGCGCCGGCGGTTGGGGCGATGCGTTAACGCGCGATCTTTCGCTGGTAGCGAAGGACCTGCGCGATGGTTTGGTAACGACGGAGGCCGCGGCGCACGACTACGGCGTGGTGGCGCGCGGCGAACCGCCTGTAATCGACGCGGCGGCAACGGAGACACTGCGAGCGAAGCTGCGTACGACACGCAAGGCGTTGCCGGATGTGGCGTGGCACCCGGCCGAGGCCGCGGAATGACGGGGGCCATGACGCTTCGCATCGGCATCGACATCGGCGGCACCTTCACCGACCTTGTCGCCATCGCAGCCGATGGGCGCGTACTCACCCACAAGACCGCGTCGACGCCGGATGATTACGGCGAGGGCATCATCGAAGGCCTTCGCGCGTTGCTGGCGGCCGAGGGCGTCGGCGTGAGCGAGGTGCTGCATGGCACGACGATCGGCTCGAACACCGTGCTCGAAGGCAAGGGCGCGCGCACCGCGCTTATCACCACGCGCGGGTTCCGCGACATCCTGGAAATTCGCGACCTGCGCATGCCGGTGCTTTACGATCTGCACTGGACCAAACCCCGTGCCTTGGTGGAGCGCCGGCTGCGCCTGGAGGTCATCGAGAAGCTGCGGCCCGATGGTTCGATCTCGATACCGCTTGATCCTGCCACCGTGACAGCGGCGATCGACATGCTCCGGCGCGAGCATGTGGAAAGCGTGGCGATCTGCCTGCTGCATTCCTATGCCAACCCAACGCATGAACGCGCGGTCGCTGACGCTGTGCGCGCGGCGCTGCCCGATATCGCGATCTCAATCAGCCACGAGATCCTGCCGGAGATCAAAGAGTACCCGCGCACCAGCACGACGGTGATCAACACCTATGTGCAGCCGGTGGTGCGCGCCTATGTCACCGCCCTCGCCGCGCGGCTGCGTGCGCTCGGCATCGAGGCGCCATTGCAGCTCATGCAGTCGAATGGCGGGCTCGCATCCGCCGAGTTCGCCGCCGCAGCGCCCGCACACATCATCGAAAGTGGGCCCGCAGCGGGCGTGGTCGGTGGCGCGGCACTGGCGGCCAGGCTTCAGGAACCGCGCGTCATCACCTTCGACATGGGCGGCACCACCGCCAAGGCGGGCCTGGTCGAGAACGGCGAGGTGCTACGGTCGGAAGCCTTGGAGGTCGGCGGCGGCGTGATGACGGGATCGCGCCTGCTGGTCGGCGCGGGCTATCTGCTGAAGCTGCCGGCGATCGACCTGGCCGAGGTCGGCGCCGGCGGCGGATCGATCTGCCGGTTGGACGCGGGCGGCGCACCGAAGGTTGGCCCCGACAGTGCCGGCGCAGATCCGGGACCCGTGTGCTACGGACGCGGCGGCACCGAACCGACCATCACCGATTGCAGCCTGGTGCTTGGCTATCTCGATCCGGCGGGCCTCGTCGGCGGAGCGTTGCGATTGGACGCCAATGCCGCGCGTGAATCGATCGCGCGCGGCCTCGCCGAACCGCTGCACCGCTCCGTGGAGGAAGCGGCATTCGGCATGCTGCGTGTGGCCTCTGCTTCGATGATGCGGGCGATCCGCGCCGTGTCGGTGGAGCGCGGGCGCGACCCTCGGCAGTTCGCACTGCTGGCGTTCGGCGGCAACGGACCGCTGTTTGCCGCGGCGATCGCCGCCGAGCTTGGCATCACCCGTGTGATCGTGCCGCCGTTGCCCGGCGTGTTCAGCGCCTTCGGTCTCCTGGTCGCCGATGCCGAGCACCACTTGACGCGTAGCCTGCGCACGCGGCTCGACGATGCCGACGCGGCGCAGATTGCAGAGGTGCTCGACCGGCTGATGGCGATCGGCGCGGAGCGCCTGACGCGGGATGGCTTCCCGCCGCAGCGGCGCGCGTTCCGACGAGCCGCGCTGGCCCGCTACGTCGGACAGTCGAGCGAGATCGAGGTGAAACTCCCAGATGGCGACTTCCTGCCGCTTCTCGCGGAGCTGTTCGGCGAAGAGCATGAACGCACCTACGGTTTCCGCGCGCCGCCCGAGGAGCCGGTCGAACTGATCGGGCTATCCGTCATTGCGCGCGGTTTGCCCGAACACCCGCGCCTGCCGAATGCCATTCCGCCAGCCGATGCGACGGTGCCAGCGAGCCGTCGCGCATGGTTCCCAGACGGAGGCTGGACCGACACGCCAGTATTCTCGCGCGCGGCACTCGCGGCGACACCGCGTTCCGGCCCGCTGATTGTTCAGGAATACGACGCGACCTGCCTGGTGCCGCACGGCGCTACCGCCACGGTCGATCCGTTCGGCAACATCCGATTGGCGCTGCCATAACCGTCGCGCCGCGGTCTCGTTACACTGCGCGCGAACACACGTCAGGACACCAAACCATGCCGAGCCCCACCCGAGTGCTGCTCTGGACCGATTCGCCCGCGCCATATGTCGATGCGATCGCCGCGGCAGGCCTAACCGAGCGCGTCGCGGTCGAACCGCTGGCGCGCACGGACACACCGACGCAGGCGCAGCGCGCGGATACCGAGGCGATGCTGGCCTGGGGAGCGCCGCCTGGCCTGCTGCCGCACATGCCGAAGCTGCGCTGGGTGCAGGCACTGACCGCCGGCGTGGAGGGGTGGCTGGTACTCCCGGACCTGCCGGCCCAACTAATCCTCACCTGCGCGCGCGGCACGCACCGCGAGTCCATGCCCGAGAACATCCTCGGCGCACTGTTCCATATCACCAAGCCGTACGCCGCGATCGTCGAGGATCAGAAGCGGGTGCAGTGGACGCGCCGCATGGCGATGCCGCTCAACGGCAAGACGCTCGGCATCCTGGGCCTGGGCGCCGTCGGCCAGGAGGTGGCAAGGCTCACCGGTGCGCTACGCGCTCCGCTGCCTGGGCTGGCGGAGGTGTTTTACCCGGCGCAGACCGCCGATGTCCTGGCGCAATCCAATTTCGTCCAGCTGCTGCTGCCAGCGACGCCGGAGACCGAGAATTTCATCAACGCGGAGCGTCTGGCTCAGATGAAACCCGGCGCGTGGCTGCTGAACTTCGGACGCGGCCATCTGATCGCCGATTCCGACCTGATCGCAGCCGTCAAGACGAAGCGGATCGCCGGCGCGGTGCTGGACGTGTTCCGCCAGGAGCCGCTGCCAGCCGAACATCCGTTCTGGACAACGGAAGGGATCCTCGTTCTGCCGCACATCGGCGGCGGGCATCCTACGCGCGATGCGACTGTCGCGCGGCTGTTCGTGGAGAACCTGGGGCGGTTACTGGACGGCAAGCCGCTGAGGGAAGTGGTGGATCGCGCTGCCGGCTACTGAGCGCCCGCGCGGTTGCAACCCATCATGTCCGGGCGTTGGCCTGGCTCAACAGTTCGGGCGGCAGCCAGACTCGCGTGACTTGCCAGGCGCCGTCGCGGAACTCCATTTGCAGCCTGATCGGCGCTGTTTGTCCCGGCGCTCGCAGGTCCACCAGGAATTCAGCCGGGCTGGCAAAGAACGCCCAGCTCACTGCCACCGCGGAACCTTTCGGGCCCGGGATCTTCGCCGGCTCGCCCGAAGCAACCGCAGCCAGCGCCTGAGGCGTTACCCGTGAGTCGACCGCATTGCCGGTGATGCCACGGACAAACCCGGCACCGAATGGCGGCAGCTGCCCGTCCGCCTTCGCCGACGCGGGTTCATCTATGACCTGATCGCAGATGTCCTCTTTGATGCCCTCACGGACCGCAGCCCAGTCGACCATTGTCTCCAGTGAAGACGCATCCCCACTCCGGATTGCCTGACCAAGGCGATACAGCGTGGCATAAGGGTACACCGCATAGGCGACGGCAATCGCAAGTAGAGCTCCGATCGCCGCTTTCTTCCCTGGCATGCATCGTGCTCCTCTGAGTCGTTCGGCTGTTCGTCCGAAGGTAATACGATTGGGTTGGCGGCCGGTTAATGACGGTTGGACAGCGATCCCGGTTACAACCTCTTGAGAAGGCTAACATCTGCGAGAGCGTGACAGATTATTCATGATTCGTCACATCCCGGAAGCCGGTAGTGCGGGTGTCAGTCGCTCATCGGAGCGCACAACTTGGTGATCACGGAAACTATGCCTCAACCGTAGGTGGCATCCGTTCCACCAACTTCTGGTACATCACGGGGTCGGTGGCGCCCTCGGTGCTGAACAGCAGCACCCTGCTGGAGCCGTCCAGGCCGAGCGTTTCCCGGGCCGCCGGGTCGGACGCGGCCAGCAGGAACCCGGCCAGACCAGCGACTCCGGACTCGCCGGCAACAATGCCGCGATCCGCGAGCAACCGCATGCAGGCCATGGCCGCCTCATCGGGAATGGCCATGAACGCGGTCGCCGCCCTATCCAGCTCCTGCCACGCGATCAGGCTCGGCTCGCCGCAGGCCAGACCCGCCATCAGGGTGTCCAGATCGCCCGGTATGGCGGTAGGCTCGCCGAGTTCGGCGCTCGCCAGCAGGCACGCCGCGCGGTCAGGTTCCACCACGATCAGTGCCGGAGCGGGGCGGAAGCGTGCGCGCGCCTGCACCGACACGGCGGCAGCCACGCCGCCCACGCCCCCTTGGACGAACACATGCGTCGGCGGAGCGCCGGTCCACTGATCGGCGGCTTCGTCGGCCATCAGCCGGTAGCCCTGCATGACCTCGCGCGGGATTTCCGTGTATCCGGGCCACGACGTGTCGGACACCACGAACCAGCCGTGGGCCTCAGCCTGCCGGGCCGCCTCGCGCACCGAGTCATCATAGGTCCCGGCGACGCGGCGCACATCGGCGCCATAACGGGCGATCGCGTCCACCCGAGCCTGGCTGACGCCCGCGTGCACGAAGATGACGCACCGGCAGTGGAAGCGCTGCGCGCCCCAGGCTACTGAGCGGCCGTGATTTCCATCGGTTGCACAGACGACCGTGACCGCTCCGGTCGCTTCGCGGTATTGGCCGGACGCCAGTGCAACCGAGGTGGCTGCCTGCGCGACGCCCAGTCGAGCCAGCTCGTTCGCCAACACGCCCGCCACAGCATAGGCGCCGCCAAGCGCCTTGAAGCTGCCAAGGCCGAAGCGTCCGGCCTCGTCCTTCAGCCGCAGCACGGCAACGCCGGCCTCACGAGCCAGGTCCCGCAGCTCGCGCAACGGCGTCGGCGCGTAGCCGTTCCAGGACGTGATGTCCGCC
>DATMND010000324.1:0-13367 GCA_035569235.1 Acetobacteraceae bacterium
GGAAGTCATCGTATGGGAATACGTGTTCTTTTTTATGAGCCTTATATTCGTATCAGTATCAGTCGTATTCACGGGATTTTGGATAACTGCCGGTCTGGCTGCCTCCACTCGACGAGGGCTGCCAGCGTTGTATTGGTAGCCTTCAAATTGACAATTGGCCTATTGCTTGTCGGTGCCGGCCTAGACGGTCTGGTCTCCTCCATTCACTGGACAATATTGTTCGCGCTGCCGCTGCACGCGTTGCGGTTGCTATAGAGGCCTGCGGCACATGGGTTAAGGCGGCTTATATGCGGCGCGCGCCACTGACTTGTCATAAACCATCTTGTGCAGCATTGCGCGCCGTGCGTTCATCACGGCGCACGATCTCCGGTCCGCGCCCGTGCATTTAACACGCGATATTCCAGTTTATCGAGGCTGCCCCTATCTCACGCACTATGCCCGCTTCACGCACCACCAAGCGTGCAGCCGACGCGGCGCACCACCAAGCGTGCCACCCGCTCGCGCTTCACGGCGGCTTCGTGCAATGAAGTCACTAATACCCGGCCCGCTCAAGAAACCGTTAGGAGTGTCACTATGGCTTGGACGATCGAGCGCAAACACAACCACGTCGCCGTCGTGACCATGAACACAAATAAGGTCAACGCACAAAACCCGGCGTTCTTCGATGACTTGCAACCAGCATTCGATCGCCTCGAAGTGGAGTTCAACGGCTGCGCGGTAGTCCTCATCGGGAGCGGCTCCGCGTTCTCCGCGGGGCTGGATTTTGACCACCACTTCCCCTTGTTCGCGCGACAGTCACTTAAAGAGATCGATGCGTGGTTCGAGGGCTATCGCGCCACCAATCTGCGGCTCTTCACCTATCCTCGGCCGACCGTGGCGGCGATCAACGGCCATGCATACGCTGGCGGTCTCATCACGGCGTTCGGCTGTGATCATCGCATCGCTTCGGAAGGCGCTCTGCAGTTCTCATTGAATGAGGTGCCAATCGGTATACCTATGCCGGCAGTCTACTGCGAGATCATCAAGCACGCTATCGGTCCGCGCGCGGCGAGTGAGCTGACGCTGTTCGGTCAGGTGTATGATCTCGCGGCGGCCCTGAAGATGGGCCTGATTGGCAAGACTGCCGCGCTAGGGCAACTACTTGAAGATGCGGTGGCCTGGGCTGCGCTCGTGCCGCCCGACTGCTACCCGGCCTACGCATTCGCAAAGCGTGCGTTGCAGGCGACAACATTGGCCGCAATGGATGCTGCGGCGCGGCTCGATCGGGATTGGCTATCGCGCGGCATGTCAGATCCTGCGAGCCTACGCGCGCACGCACGCCGCTACCGTGAGCTAAAGGGCCGGGAGGTGACCTGGACGCTACCAGGCTAAGACCTTTGTCATCGTTTTCTGTCCTTGGGCGGTCAAGGTCGTCTGGCCGATTATGGCGCGGATGTCAGGCGGCAAAGTCTATGCATCAAACATGGACAAACTTTACCGGGACCTGCGCTAGGTCAGTGTCAGAGATCGCGTGCACGCGCGGCAATGCCGATATGCAGCCCGGCCCGCATATCCGGTCCGCTTTCGATCTGGTGTGCAGTGCGATTGGAGAACAATACAGTGAGCAACATGCGCGTCGCGCCGACTGGACGAATGGGTGACCTACCCGAAACAGTCGATGTGGCCATCGTTGGCTCCGGGATCGGCGGGTCCACGATCGCCTACGGCCTTGCCGGCAGCGGCGCGCGCATCGCGGTTCTTGAGCGTGGCTCCCATCTCGGCGCGCACCCCGCGGCGCGTGACGCGCGGGCGATCTTCCAGCGCGGTGTCTTTCGACCGGTCGAGACCTGGCTCGACGCGCACGGCCGTCGCTTTAGTCCTGGGAATTACTATTACGTCGGCGGCAACTCGAAATTCTATGGCGCCGTGCTGATCCGCTATCGCGAAAGGGATTTCGCGGCGCTTGAACACTGGGATGGCGTTTCGCCGGCGTGGCCGTTTGGGTATGAAGTGCTGGAGCCTTGGTATTGCCGCGCCGAACAACTGTTTGAGGTGCGCGGTGTGGCTGGCCAGGATCCGACTGAGCCGCCGCATTCCACTCCGTATACCTCAGCGCCGGTGCCGGATGAACCGGCCATCGCGGCGCATCGCGCTCGGCTTGCATCACTGGGGTTGCATCCGTTCTCACTGCCGCTCGCGGTCGATGTTGATCGCTGGCTCCAGCAGGCACCGACACCATGGGATGCTTTCCCTGACACGCACAGCGGCAAGTTCGATGCGGAGACTGCCCCTCTCGCCCACGCACTGAAACATAATGCCGTATCCCTGCACACCGGTGTGCAAGTGAAGCGGCTGTTGCCGTCTCCTGATGGAAAGAGGATCGTCGCGCTCGATGTCGTTGCCGGTGGCGAGTGCCGGCGGCTCCGGGCCAAGTTGTTCGTGCTCTCGGCAGGTGCTGTGAATTCGGCGGCACTGCTGCTGCGTTCAGGCGATATCGCGAACAGCTCCGGTGCGGTCGGCCGCTATTTCATGAACCACAACAGCACTGCCCTGCTTGCCGTCGATCCGCGCCATTGCAACGACGCCGTTTATCAGAAGACCGTCGGGCTGAACGACTTCTATTTCGGCGATGGCGCCGGGGACAAGCCGCTGGGCAACATGCAACTGCTAGGCAAGGTTACGGCGCCTATCCTCAAAGCCAGTCTGCCGTTTGTTCCCGAGACGGCACTGCGTTGGCTCGCGCGCCATTCCATTGACTGGTATTTGATGAGCGAGGATTTGCCTCATCCCGACAGCCGCGTGACCATCGACGGCTCTGACATCGTCCTGCATTGGCAGCGCACAAACATGACTGCACACCGACGCCTGGTTGCCAAAGCGCGCGATATATTCCGAGCGGCTGGCTATCCTTTTGTGCTCACCCGCGCGTTCGACCGCCGCACGCCCTCGCATCAATGCGGCACCGTGCGCATGGGCGTCGATCCGGCGATCTCGGCGCTCGATGTCTTTTGCCGCACGCACGATCACGCCAACCTGTTCGTGGTGGATGCAGCCTTCCTTCCGACCTCGGCGGCGGTAAATCCGTCGCTGACCATCGCCGCCCAGGCGCTGCGCGTTGCCGACCACATCCTCCAGGAGGGATTCCGCGCATGAGGCATGGTTGCCCGGAGCGGCTGTTCTTCGGACAACCCGTCCCGATTTGAGAGTTTAGGCCGCGGCTGCCCACCGATAAGCCTTTCCTACGATGTAGGGTTCTTTTACGCAAAGGTACGTAAAGCGACACGGGCAGGGGCCGCCGTTCAGGCATGATTCCGGAGTTCGCGGATACGATCCGGGGGGAAATATCGGTAGAAGGCAGTCCTCCCGATCCTGAGGTGATCGATGACATCCCTGACAAACGGGTAGTTCACCGTGTCCTTGAGCATCGCCTCGGCGAAGCGAATTTTCTCCTTGTCTAATACGCGCGGCCGCCCACCCAGGCGTCCCCGCTTTCGGGCTGCCGCGAGACCGGCCTTGGTATTTTCGACGATTAGCTCACGCTGAAATTCGTCGAAGGCGGCCGTAATATGGAAAAATAGCCGCCCCTCGGGCGTGCCGGTGTCGATATTGCGTGTCAGCACCTTGAGCGCCTGCTTCCTTTGCTCGAGTTCGTGGGCAGTTTCGATGATTTGCTTGAGGGATCGCGCCAGCCGGGAGAGTCGCCAGACCACCAGGTTGTCGCCGGGACGCATATATTCGAGCGCGGCTTTAAGTTCCGGTCGGTCACGATGCGCGCCCGACGCTTTCTCGACATAGAGCCGCTCACACCCGGCTTGTTTCAGGGGGCACCACACGATTTGTACAAAACTGCATGCTAAGCCAGGCCGGTGAGATGATGAGCGACGATCCGTGACACGGTGCTCAGTCCGTCCAGTGCTGGACGGGCGGCGGCCTGCCGCAGCGACGCCCATCATCACAGAGCTCGTTGAAGGCCCAAAAAACGCTTGACTCTGTCGCCACCCCGAGGGAAATTGTGTGTCATGCGAACAAATGTTCGGATTCCGATCGCCGGGAAGGCCCGGGAGATGACAGAGAACACGAAGAATCTCGTGCAGTCGGCGGCCAAGATCTTCGCCGTGCTGCGGGCGTTCGACCCGTCGTCACCCGAACAGACGATCAGCGAGGTCGCGAGCCGTGCGGGCCTGGATCGCGGAACGTCGTTCCGGCTCATCCACACGCTCGTCTCGCTCGGCTATCTGCATCCGGTCGCGGGCACGAAGCGGTTCCGTCTGACACTGAAGTGCCTCGAACTCGGCTTCCTCGCACTGTCGTCACAGGACCTCCGTGCGCACGCGGCGCCCCTGCTGCGCGAACTGGTGCCTGAGCGCGCCGACGCGGCTTCGCTCGGGACGTTGGACGGCCCGGACGTCGTCTACCTGTACCGCGTGAACGGCAGCATGCCGCGGCACGACGTCGACCGCCGGCCCGGTCGGCGCATTCGCGCGTATGGCGCCGCACTCGGCCATGTTCAGCTCGCATTCCTTCCGGAAGTGCGGCAGATCGCCATTCTAGAGAGTGCCGAGCGCGTCAAGCTGTCCGAGCGCACGCTCACGGATCTCGACGAGCTGCTCGATCGGCTGCGACAGGTGCGCGCGCAAGGCTATGCCGTTTCCGACGGCGAAAACGCGTATGGGCTGCGAACCGTCGCGGCGGCGGTGCTGGATGCGGCGGGCGCTCCGGTTGCCGGCGTAAGCCTCACGATTGATGCGGATCGAATGCCGCTCGATGCCTTTGTCGAGCAGGCCCGGCCCGATGTGCTGCGCGTCGCAGGCGAGCTGACGCGGGCAATGCGCCATTCCGCCGGCACAATCCGCGTCGGCGCGCCATGACAATGTTGCCGACCGTGCGGCTGCTGGCGGACGATCTGACCGGCGCGCTGGACACCGCCGCCGAGCTGGTCCGGCTGACAGGACCGATCCAGGTGTTCTGGCACGGCGCAATCCCGTCTCGGCTGCCGGCGAACGCCGCGTTCGACAGCGGCACGCGCGAGCTGAGTCCTGTCGATGCCGCCGCGCTCGCGGCCGGGTTCGCCCGGCTGATGGATGGCGCCGATATCGCCTATAAAAAGATCGACAGCTTGCTGCGCGGCCCGACGCTGGCGGAGATTGCGGCCGTCCTGCGCGCCAGTCTTTGGAAGCACTGCGTGCTCGCGCCGGCCTTCCCTTATCAGGGTCGCGCCACGCGAGGCGGACGCCAGTACGCACGCGACGCGACGGGCGGCTGGTCCGACGTCAGCGGCGACATTATCGCCGCCTTGCGCGCATGGGGTGTCGAGGCGTTCGCCGGCGACCTCGGCGGAAAGCTGCCGCCGGGCGTCAGCGTGTTCGATGCGGAAACCGACGCCGACCTGCGCGCCGTGGCCGAGATGGCGCGGCGGGTGCCCGGCAAAGTGCTGTGGTGCGGCAGCGGCGGGCTCGCGCAGGCTTTGGCGTGTGACGCTGCATGCGGGGATTTGGCCGATAGCGTGCTTCCAGAAGACGCCGAGGCAGCATACGGAGCGACGTTGCCGCGCCCGATCCTCGGCCTGTTCGGCTCGGACCAGCGGGCGACCGCGACGCAACTCGCGGCGTGCGGCGCCTACTGGATCAGGCTGCCGTATTGCGACCGCCCCGATGCGACGCCGCTGGCACGTTGTCTGCGCGAAGGCGTGGCGCTGGTGAGTTTCGATCTGCCGTCCGGCCTGACGCGCGATGCGGCCGCCGAGTGCATCCGTCTTGGCACTGGCGGCCTGCTGCGCGAGCTGGACCCGCCCGGCACGCTGCTGGCGGCGGGCGGCGAGACGCTGCGCGGCATCTGCCAGGCACTCGGTGCAGAGAGCCTGGAGGTGCAGGACCGCATCGTCCCTGGCCTGCCCCGTTCGATACTGTGCGGCGGCCCGTGGCACGGCGTCGCTGTGGTCTCCAAGTCCGGCGCCTTCGGGCCGCCCAACATGCTGCGCGATCTGCTGCGCATGCATCCCGGGTGCCAACATTACACGGTCGAAAGGACAAACTGATGGCTCCGCGCCACCTCGCGATCACAATGGGCGACCCGGCCGGCATCGGCCCCGAGATCATCGTTAAGGCCTCCGCCGCGTTGCGGCCGCGCATCGAGGCAGGCGACCTGCGCCTGCTGGTGATCGGCAGCAACGCCGCGCTTGAGCAGGCGCGAGCCCGGTTGGCTCCGGACCTCGCGATCCGGGAGGCGACCGAGGACCAGGCCGGCTGGCCCGCCTTGTGCATGCTTCAGGCAGGTCCCGAGGGTGACCCGATCCAGCCCGGCCGGCTGTCCGCCGACGGCGGCCGCTTCGCCTTCCAGGCCGTCGAGCGGGGCGTTCGCCTCGCGCAGGCAGGGCGCGTCGGCGGCATCGTCACCGCGCCGTTGAACAAGGAGGCGTTGAACAAGGCCGGCTATCACTACCCCGGCCACACCGAGATGCTCGCCGAGCTGACTGGCGTGAAGGGCTCCTGCATGATGCTGGCGCACGCCAACATGCGGGTGAGCCACCTCACCACGCACATCGCGCTGGAAGACGTGCCCAGGCGCGTGACGCCGGAACGCCTGCGCCAGGTGATCAGACTGACGCACGACGCGCTGATGCGGCTCGGAGTCACCCGCGCCCGCATCGCGGTGGCCGCGCTGAATCCACACGCCGGCGAAGGCGGCCTGTTCGGGAGGCATGACATCGACGTCGCGGCGCCGGTGATCGCCGAGGCGGTGAAGATCGGCCGCGATGTGGTGGGCCCCGTGCCGGGCGACACGGTGTTCGTCAAGCTGCACGCCGGCCAGTACGATGCCGTGATCGCGAACTACCACGACCAGGGCCACATCCCGGTCAAGCTGCTCGGCTTCGAGATCGACCCGAGCACCGGCACGTGGGATGAACTTTCCGGCGTCAACATCACACTCGGGTTGCCGATCGTGCGGACCTCGGTGGATCACGGCACTGCGTTCGACATCGCGGGCAAGGGGATCGCCAACGCGCAGAGCCTGATCGAGGCGATAGAATACGCCGAGCGGCTCGCGGCACCGGCCGGCCAGGCAGTCGCGGCATGAGCCCGCTGCTCACACCGATCGCGCTTCGGCACCCGGCCTCGATCCATTTCAGCTCACGCCTCGACAACAACCCGCGCGAGGTGAGCCGCGACGATATCCTGGCACGCTACCGTGCCGCGTTCTGAGGTGATGCCATGACAGACCTGAAGATCACCGGCGTCTATTGCGCCGCCGTCACACCCGTGACAGACGACCTCGCGCCGGACCATGCGGCCTTCGTCGCGCATTGCCGCCGCCTGCTGGACGACGGGTGCGACGGCATCGCGATGCTCGGCACGACGGGCGAGGCGAATTCGTTTTCCTCGGACGAGCGCAAGGCGCTGCTGGAAGCGGTGATCGCGGGCGGTGTCGGTCCGGAGCGGCTGCTGCCGGGCGCGGGTGTGGCCGCGCTGACGGAGACGGTCGAACTGACGCGCCACGCGCTCTCCCTCGGCGTCAACCGTGTCGTGATGTTGCCGCCGTTCTACTACAAGGGCATCTCCGACGACGGCCTGTTCGCGTCCTATGCCGAGATCGTCGAGCGCATCGGCGACGCACGCCTGCAGGTGGTGCTGTATCACATCCCGCAGTTTTCTGCTGTGCCGATCACCTTTCCGGTGATCGCGCGTCTGCAGGCACGCTATCCGTCGGTCTTTGTGGGGTTGAAGGACTCCGCCGGCGAAATCGCCAACATGTTGGCACTGGTCAACGAATTCCCCGGCTTTGCGGTGCTTGCCGGCGCGGATCCGCTGATGCTGCAGCTGCTGCGCAAGGGCGGCGCGGGCTGCATCACCGCGACATCGAACCTGGTCGCGAAAGACCTCGCCTTCATCTTCCGCCATCACGCCGATCCGGCGCGGACGGCGGACGTGGAGGCGGCGCAGGCGCGCGTTGTCGCGATGCGGGCGCGCGTGTCGAAGTTCGCGCAGATCGCGTCCATCAAGGCGCTGATCGCCGGGCAAACCGGGCATGTCTCCTGGCGCAATCTTCGGCCGCCGCTGCTGGCGCTGAACAACGCCGAGGTCGATCAGCTTTAGGAAAAAACCGAGGAAACGTCATGATCGAATTTGGAACCTATGACACCGGGATCATCATCGCCATGGTGGTCGCCTATATCGCTTTCACATCGTGGCTGACGGTCCGGCTACGCAGCAAGACCAACGATCAGTTCATGACCGCGTCGCGGGCGTTGCCGGCCGCGGTCGTCGGCATCCTGCTGATGTCGGAATTCGTCGGCGCCAAATCGACGGTCGGCACGGCGCAGGAGGCGTTCATCTCAGGCAGTGCGGCCGCGTGGTCAGTGCTCGGCGCATCGCTAGGGTTCCTGCTGTTCGGCCTGTTCTTCGTCCGCACGCTCTACAAGACCGGTGAGTACACGATCTCGGGCGCGATCGCGCAGCGCTTTGGACGCTCGACCATGCTGACCGTGTCGCTGATCATGATCTATGCGCTGCTGCTGGTGAACGTCGGCAACTACATCAGCGGCGCCGCGGCGATCGCCACCGTGCTGAAGATCAACCTGCCGGTGGCGATGTGCATCATCGCCGCTGTCAGCACGTTCTACTACGTGTTCGGCGGGATGAAGGGCGTTGCCTATGTCACAGTCCTGCACACCGCCCTCAAGGTCGTGGGCGTCGCCCTGATCCTCGGCGTGGCGCTGTACGCGACTGGCGGCATTGCGCCGATGGTGGCCGCCATGCCGGAGAAATACTTCACCTGGGACGGCTCGATCGGCGCATCCACCATCGTCGCGTGGACTGTCGGTACCATCGGCGCGATCTTCTCCACGCAGTTCATCGTGCAGGCGATCTCGTCGTGCCACAGTGCCGATGACGCGCGGCGCTCGGCCTTCTACTCCGCCGCGTTGTGCTTCCCGCTCGGTATCGCGCTCGCCCTGATCGGCGTGGCCGCGAAGTTCCTGCACCCCTCGCTGAACAGCCTGTATGCGCTGCCCGTGTTCCTGCAGGGGATGAACCCGCTGCTCGCGGGGCTGGTGACGACGGCGCTGGTCGCCTCGGTGTTTGTGAGCGTCTGCACGGTGGCGCTCGCCATCGTCTCGCTGATCATGCGCGACTTCTACGAGCCGTACTTCAAGCCGACGCCGGAGGCGGAGCTGCGGGCGACGCGACTGATCTCGCTGGTGGTTGCGCTGGCGCCGCTGATCTTCGTGTTCGCCGTTCCCGAGATCCTGCGCCTGTCGTTCTTCACCAGGGCGCTGCGGCTGTCGATTTCGATCGTCGCGATGATGGGCTTCTACCTGCCCATGTTCCGGAGCGGACGGGGCGCCACCTGGGGCTTGCTGACGGCGGCGGTCTTCACGTCCGTCTGGTACGTGCTCGGCAACCCTTACGGAATCGACAACATGTATGTGGCGGCCGTCACGCCAATCGTCGTCATGGTGCTTGAACGGGCGCTGAGCTGGCAGAAGCCGGCTGCCATCGCCCACTGATCGGAGGAAACGCACATGAACACAACAGACATGACCATCGGATCCGACAACCGCCTGGGCAGCCCGGGCGCCGCGATCGTGCGTCCCTCGGTCACTGATCCCGCGCGCCTGGAAGCCTTTCTGCCGTCGCCGTGCGTGCAGAATCATGCCGCCAACATCATGCCGTTGCCGAACGGCGACCTTGCCTGCGTCTGGTTCGGCGGCACGCAGGAGGGCATCCCGGACGTCTCCGTCTACTTTTCCCGGCTTGAAGCGGGCGGGGCACGGTGGTCGCCGCCGGAGAAACTGTCCGATGACCCGACGCGCTCCGAGCAGAACCCGATCCTGTTTCCCGCACCGGACGGCCGGCTGTGGCTGATCTGGACGGCGCAGGTCTCGGGCAACCAGGACACAGCGATCGTGCGTCGCCGCGTCTCTGCCGACAACGGCCGTAGCTGGGGACCGATCGAGACGCTGTTCGACAGGGTCGGCACCTCCGGCGTCTTCGTTCGCCAGCCACCGGTGGTCCTCGACAACGGCAACCTGCTGCTGCCGATCTTCTACTGTCACGGAACACCGGGCCGGAAGTGGGTGGGCGACCACGACACGAGTGCCGTCAGGATTTCCGATGACGGCGGACAGTCGTGGCGCGAATTCGCGGTGCCCGGCAGCACCGGTTGCGTGCACATGAATGTCGAGCAGCTGCACGACGGGACCTTGCTCGCGTTGTTTCGCAGCCGCTGGGCGGACAACATCTACGCCAGCCGTTCCACCGACCGGGGACACACCTGGTCGGTGCCCGAGCCGACCGAGCTTCCGAACAATAACTCGTCGATCCAGTTTACGCAGCTCGCGGACGGGCACCTGGCACTTGTCTACAATCACATCAGCGCCGCGCAGGCGACGGAGCGACGCACCTCGCTGTACGACGACATCGAGGACGAGTCCGACGCAGCCGCCTTGCCCGAAGCGCCGCCGAGTGACGAGGGCGGGCGGACCACCTTCTGGGGCGTTCCGCGCGCGCCCATGTCGGTCGCGATTTCCGACGACGGCGGACGCACGTGGCCGCATCGGCGCGATCTGGAGATCGGCGATGGCTACTGCATGACCAACAACTCACGCGAGAAGGTCAACCGCGAATACTCCTATCCCTCGATCAAGCAGGGGCCGGATGGGGCGCTGCACATCGCCTTCACCTACTTCCGCCAGGCGATCAAATACGTCCGTATCGACGAAGCCTGGGTGAGGCCGTGACCGACCCGCGGCACGCCCCCGGCTTGCGCCACGCTATCGTCACCGGGGCCAGTTCCGGTATCGGCGCGGCGATCGTCACACGGCTGCTCAACGACGGCTGGGCCGTCACCGGCGTAAGTCGCTCCGCGCCGGCGGATCCTTGGCCACAGGATTATGCGCATTGCGCGCTCGACCTGTCGCGGGCCGGGCGCGACGACATCCGCGCGGCCTTCGCCAGCGCCCGGCCGACGGCGCTGATTCACGCCGCCGGCGTCCTGCGGGTCGGCGGCCTCGGCGAACTGGATGCCGAGGCAGGTGCGGCGATGTGGCGCCTGCATGTCGAGGCGGCGTGCCTTCTGGCCGACGCGATCGTGCCCAGCATGGCGTCGGGCGGGCGGATCATCCTGATCGGCAGCCGTGTCGCGGCGGGGGCCGCGCAGCGAAGCCAGTATGCGGCGACGAAATCCGCGTTGATCGGCCTCGCGCGGTCCTGGGCGATCGAGCTGGCGCCGCGCGGGATCACGGTCAATGTGGTGGCACCAGGTGCCACCGAAACGCCGATGCTGCTCGATCCGGAGCGTGCCGGGGTGGCTCCGCGCCTGCCGCCGATCGGCCGCTTCATCAAGCCCGAAGAGGTGGCAGCGCTGACGGGGTTCCTGCTGTCGGCGGAGGCCGGGAGCATCACGGGCCAGCAAATCGTGGTTTGCGGCGGAGCGTCTTTGTGAACAGTGGCGGCGAGGACCGCCCATATTATCGGAGGAAGCGCCATGCGCATCGTTGACATTCGTGAGGTGACCGCGCCGATCGCCTCTTCTATCGCCAACGCCTACATAGACTTCTCGAAAATGACGCTGTCGCTGGTGGCCGTCGTGACGGACGTGGTGCGCGATGGACGGCGGGTCGTCGGCTATGGTTTCAATTCGAACGGCCGCTATGGCCAGGGCGGCCTTATCCGCGAGCGGTTTGCCGGGCGGGTGATGGAGGCGCCCCCGGCGAGCCTACTGAACGACGCCGGCGACAACCTGGACCCGGACCGGATCTGGACCACGCTGATGAAGAACGAGAAGCCGGGCGGCCACGGGGAACGCTCCGTCGCGGTCGGCACGATCGACATGGCCGTCTGGGACGCGGTGGCGAAGATCGCCGGCAAGCCGCTGTTCCGGCTGCTCGCCGAACGCCACGGGCGCGAAGCCAATCCGCGCGTCTTCGTCTATGCCGCGGGCGGCTATTATTATCCCCGCAAGGGCGTCGAACAGTTGCGTGCCGAGATGCGCAGCTACCTCGATCGCGGCTACAGCGTGGTCAAGATGAAGATCGGCAACGGCATCGCCGAGGACCGGCCGCGCATCGAAGGCGTTCTGGCCGAGCTGGATGGCAAGGCGCAACTGGCAGTGGACGCGAACGGCCGCCTGACGCTGGAGGACGCCATCGCCTACGCCAAGATGCTGCGCGACTATAAGCTGTTCTGGTACGAGGAGGCCGGCGACCCGCTGGACTTCGCGCTGCAGGCGGCGCTGGCCGAATTCTATCCCAGTCCAATGGCGACCGGCGAGAACCTGTTCAGCCACCAGGACGCACGCAACCTGCTGCGTTACGGCGGGATGCGGCCGGACCGTGACTGGCTGCAGTTCGACTGCGCGCTGTCATACGGGCTCTGCGAATACCAACGCACGCTCGCGGCACTGAAGGTCGCGGGCTGGTCTCCGTCACGCTGCATTCCGCACGGAGGCCACCAGATGTCGCTCAACATCGCCGCGGGACTCGGCCTGGGCGGCAACGAGAGCTACCCCGATCTGTTCCAGCCCTATGGCGGCTTCCCGGATGGCGTCCTCGTCGAGGACAGCCGCATCACCATGCCGGAGTTGCCCGGCATCGGGTTCGAGGGCAAGTCGGACCTGATCAAGGTCATGCGTAACTTGTCGGAGTGATTCACCAGCGTCACGCCGGGCCGGCGACGTCCGTGGGGTCACCTGCCGATTTGTTCAAAACATGCACGCTAAGCTACCAGGGGCTGGAACCCAGCCCGAACATCGCGTAGCGGACGGAATGTGGCATCGAGATTGGGTGCGGTCCAGACATAATCGCCGGTCAGGCCGATGTGCCCCCAACCGAGCGGTGCGACGTGGGCCAGAAGATCGTCGGGTTCCTTTGCTCAAAGGTACGTAAAGCGACACGGGCAAGGGCCGCCGTTCAGGCACGATTCCGGAGTTCGCGGCTACGATCCGGGGGGAAATATCGGTGGAAGGCAGTCCTCCCGATCCTGAGGTGATCGATGACATCCCCGACAAACGGGTAGTTCACCGTGTCCTTGAGCATCGCCTCGGCGAAGCGAATTTTCTCCTTGTCTAATACGCGCGGGCCGCCGCGCGCGGCGAGGCAGCAGTGGTTGATTCTCGGCTCATGCCCTTAGTGTAACATAACGGCGTTTGGACTAACCCGCTACGCGGGAGTTCTATGACTTGAACTACGCTTTTCCAATCGGAGACGTTCCGTTGGAGCCGGCCATCGGCAACCGCCCCCTCATCTGACAACTCGACTGCGAGACCATGCGGCGGCGCCATGTGGCGCCCTTCATCTCGCAGAGGAGTTGGTCATGACCCCACTTCGCCTTCGTATGATCGAGGATATGCAGATCCGCAACCTCGCGCCGCTGACACAGAGTGCCTATCTCCTG
>DATMND010000325.1:0-4402 GCA_035569235.1 Acetobacteraceae bacterium
ATCGGGTCGCCTCCATAAGAGTTACGAACCTTATCGGCACGTCTGGGGCGTGGCGTTTCGCCACTGACGTTTCCCACAACGGAACCTTACAGAAAGCTTACTAAGAAAGCGTCAGCAATTGACGGTCCGCGATTCACGAGGGCGTGAGATGTGGTGCCTCCCGTCACAACGATCCCTGAAGTGGAGGTCAGCCCCTCAGCGATCACCTTCCTGGGGAAGGGTTAGCTAATCCACAGACGTCGCCCATCAAGGTGGCTGCAGCCGCCCCCGCGGTCCGGAAGTCTCGCGCCTTTTGAAGGGGAAGGCTGACGTGCTGAAACGATCCGAACATACGCCGACCGACAATGCGTCAGCGTCGGGCAGATACGAACGGTTCTGTCACGTCTCGCGCCGTTTGCAGCGCGTCGCGCGGCCTGAATCTGATTATGCGATCTGCATGATGCCCATCGCGATGCGGGCATGCTGGAGGCAGTGTCGGCGTCGGCGGGCTGCCGGAACGTATTGGTTGTGACGGGATCGGCTGCGGAGGAAGTTACGGAGTTCATCATACTCTCCGCAAAATCGGTCTGCAGCCTCATGCCCGACTTTGACAGCACCTTTGGAAACAATACTCTAATTCAGTGTGTTGCGGGCGCACGACAAGGTGTTAGCACCACATCTGCGCCGCGATGGTGGAATGATCAGGTGGCGACGGAGGGGACGGCTTCGCGGATGTTGGGTGGCAGTGCAGTCCCGACGGCTTGGAAGGCGTCCGGCCACGCCGGTCACCGGCGTGCGCAGGATGAAATGCTTGCCGTCCTGCTCGACCTCGATCTCCTGTAGTCGATCGAGATCGGCGAGCAACTCCCGCCATTCCGGCTTCAGCCGCGCGGCGGTCAGGCGTTCTTCCCGTTCCTTGCGCAACACGAGAGCCAGAAAACTGCAGAACACATGCCCGCGGATCGCCGCATCGGTCTGGTGATAGATCGGCCGTGTCGCCAGAAGAGCTTTCTCCGAACGGACAGGTGCTCCACGACAAGGAGATCACGGTAGCGGAGCATCACGTTGAGCGGATGCAGCCGCAGATTGGTGCGCAGGACATAGAGCCCGTCGTAGCGAGCGTCCTCGGCCACGCGGGCTTCGTCGATGGTGAAGTGCTGCTGGTCGGGCGTCTTCAGGTAACGTCGATAGGCACTGTTGCCGACCAGCGACTTGTCGCCCTGCCGCAGCTTGGCGCGCAACGTGGTCAGCACGGCTTCGCGGGTCCGCGCGGCCTGTGCCGCCTCGACCAGGTTGCGGCAGACAATGTAGCGGCGGTCGCCGAGCTTGACCTCCTTGGCCTGCAGTTCGGTGTCGGGCCGTCCGTTCCGCGGGATCACCAGCGGCACACTTGGCGAGGGATCGGCAAGAATGAGTTCGCGCATGTCCTTGGAGCCGCGCTCGCGCACCCCGAGGACGTATTCCAATCCACGCTGTTCAAGAGCAGCAATGGTCGCCGCGCTGATCATGCCGCGATCGGCGACGACGCAGACGCGGTCGATGGCAAAGCGGCTGCGCAGACGGTCGATCACCGGGACCAGTGTGGTGACATCCGCGGTATTGCCGGGCCACATCTCCGAGCAGACCGGTCGGCCTTCCTGGTCGATGATGACGCCGACGATCATCTGGTTCAGGTGCGGCCGGTAATCCTTGGAGTGGCCGCGCTCACCGAGCGTGGCACCGCCCTCGCCCTCGAAATACAGCGAGGTGGTATCCATGAACACGACCGATAGATCGGTGAACAACGAGCGCCGGTGGGCGAACAGCCGCTCCTCGACGAGATCCTTGATGCAGCGCGCAACGAGCGTCCGGCCGTTCTGCTCGGCCGCGGGTAGTTCCTCGCCAAGCCAGGCCATGGCCCGGTACAGGTGATGGAGTTGCAGGCCATCGACACCCGCGATGCGGTAGTCGCCGCGCCGCTGGTCACAGGCGCGATCGGAGCCGGAGATCATCAACCGGTACAGGACGGTGAGGAAGACGGCGCGCTCGACGGGAAATTCGAAGCCGCGATCCGCAAGCAGTTCCTCCACGACCTCGCGGCACCCGGTGTCGCGCCACAGGCGCTCGAACAGCAGTGGCGGACCGATGCGATTGCAGGCGAGCGATGGCGCACTGCACTCATCGATAAGCGACAGGATCATCGAACGCTGAGCGAGACGCGCGGCGGATCGCGCCAGGCGGTCTAGCGGCGTGGGATTTCTCCGTCGGTATCCCCACGCAGTTCGTCACCGATACCGGCCCATACGCTGCCCACGGTCGTCTGATCAATCTGCCCACGCGCGCGATGATGGGATCCAACTGGACCGGAGTGGTGCATGATTGGAAAACCGCTCCTGACCAGTACGGCGCCATCCATCTCCATGATGATGACCAAGGCCCTCTGGGCTGGACCGAAAGCTTCTCCTTCACCATCCCGCTGGATTGGCCGAGCGGCTTCTACGCCGCCCACATCAAGAATGACGCAGGCGAGGACTATATTCCGTTTATTGTGCGGCCATTACACCCACAGGCAGACGTGCTGTTGCTGGTGCCCACGTTTAGCTACCAGGTCTATGGATGCTATGTGCGTCCTGGCCGTGGCGCGGAGATCGCCGACCGCGCCGCCGCTTGGGGCGCGCTGTCCGAAACGCCCGACATGAATCCGCAATTCGGACTTTCCTGCTACAATCATCACAGTGACGGCTCCGGCGTGTCGCTGGTCACGCAATTCCGTCCGATGCTGGATACCAGACCCAGACAGTTTGCTCTGATCGATCCGGCCGACGGCGGATCGGGCACCGCGCGCTGGGTCGCCGACAACTACATCGACCAATGGTTGTCCACCATCGGCACAGTACACGACGTCATAACCGATCACGACCTGCATGCCGAAGGCGTCGCTGCGCTGACTCCGTATTGCGTTGTCATCGCAGCGCAGCATCCTGAGTACCTCTCCGAGCGCATGATGCAGGCCTTCGAGGATTATCTCGGCCAGGGCGGTCGGCTTATGTATCTAGGCGGCAACGGTTTCTACTGGCGTGCCGAACCGTCCCAACATCAGCCCGATACGCTTGAGGTCCGCCGCGCCGAGGGCGGCATCCGAGTATGGGAAACTATGCCTGGCGGGAGCTACCATACGTTCGGTGGCGGCTATGGCGGTCTGTGGCGGCGCATCGGCCGATCGAGTCACCAGCTCGTCGGTATTGGTTTCTCCGCCCAAGGCCGCCACCTCGGCTTCCCCTATCGCTTCACCGATGCGATCGACAATCCTCGTGTGGCGTTCATGGCAGCAGGGCTGGACGCGCACGCCGGCGTGATATTCGGCAATGCAGGCTACATGGGCGGTGGCGCGGCTGGTTTCGAGCTCGACAGTGTGAACCCAAAGTACGGAACACCGCCGCACGCAATTGTCGTTGCAAAGGGCACCGTCAACCATCCCGATTACGGCTGGGTAAATGAGGATATGTTGGTGCACCGTCACCCTTTGCCGCAGGAGGTCTGGTGTTGTGCTGACATGACCTTTTTCGAGACCGCCGCTGGCGGTGCGGTGTTCTCGGTCGGTTCGATGACCTATGCAGGCAGCCTGATGATTAACAGCGGCATCAACCCGCTCAGCCAGATCACGGCAAACGTCGTTCGCCGCTTCGCCGATCGGACGCCGTTCATGCTGCCGACAGCGCCCACGCAATGAAAGCTATCGTTGGGTTCGCCCAGCTGCCTCGGAAATACCACGCCAGAAGGACTGTATCGCGCCTTTTGCCGCGAGGTGGCAGCCGGCAGCCTGGTTGCCAACCCAAGCGCCTTCACCCACCATGAACAGCCCTGTCAGGCATAGAGGAATCAGGCCCATGATGAGCCTCTCACCGAACCTGCCGCCCGACAAGCAGCGTGAGATGCTGCGCCAGATGCTCACCATCCGCCGCTTCGAGGAACGCGCATCGGCTGATTACCATGCCGGCAAGATCTACGGCGTCGTGCACTGCTACATCGGTGAGGAGGCGGTCGCCGTCGGCGTCTGCACGGCGCTCGATCGCGGCGACCGCATCATCTCGACGCATCGCGGCCACGGCCACTGCATCGCCAAAGGCGCCGACCTCAACCGTATGATGGCCGAGCTCTACGGTCGGCAGACGGGTTACTGCAAGGGCAAGGGCGGCTCCATGCACATCGCCGATTTCGGCATCGGGATGCTTGGCGCCAACGGGATTGTCGCGGGCGGGATCTCGATCATCACGGGCGCAGGCCTTGCGGCGCAGATGGAAGACAAGGGCGGCGTCGCGGTGTCCTTCTTCGGGGACGGCGCATCGAACGCGGGGCCCTTCCACGAGTGCCTCAACATCGCGGCGACCTGGAAGTTGCCGATGCTCTACGTGTGCGAGAACAACCTGTATGCGGCTCAGACATC
>DATMND010000326.1:0-4482 GCA_035569235.1 Acetobacteraceae bacterium
CCACGGAGGCATCACGATGAGCCGGTTCGACAGTTACGCGACGAAATACGCGTGCATCCACATGCGCCGTGAGAACGGCATTCTGGAGATGCGGTTTCACACCGATAACGGCCCGCTGCGCTGGGGGCTCGGTCCGCATGGCGAACTGCCCGACGCATTCGCCGATGTCGCGCGCGACCGGGAGAACCGGGTGGTGATCCTGACCGGAACCGGCGACGAATGGTCCGGCGTTCGCGCGACGCCGGGCCAGAGCGCGATCGGCCCGGGCCTGACATCCAACGCGTTCGATCGCGTGCACTGGGAAGGCCGCGCGTTGCTGATGAACCTGCTGAACATCGAGGTGCCGGTGATCTCGGCGATCAACGGCCCGGCTTGGCGACACGGTGAAATTCCGTTGCTGTCGGATATTGTGCTCGCCGCGGACACGGCGGCGTTCCAGGACTCAGCACATTTCCCGAACGGACTGGTGCCGGGCGATGGCATGCACATCGTCATGCCTCTGCTGCTGGGCATGAACCGCGGCCGCTACTTCCTGCTCACCGGTCAGACCCTGTCGGCGCAGGAGGCGAAGGATCTCGGTCTGGTCGCCGAAGTCCTGCCGCGGGAAAAAGTCCTGGCGCGCGCCTGGGAGCACGCCGAAGCCCTGGCGGCGAAGCCCACCCTTCTGCTGCGCTATACGCGGTTGATGTTCACGGAATATCTCAAAAAGCGCATGCAGGACCTGCTTGGTTACGGGCTCGCGATGGAAGGCCTGGCGCTGATGGAACAGATCGATCCGCCAAAATAGAAAGGCCACCGCAAATGGACATCTCCGGCAAGACCGCCATCGTCACCGGCGCCGCTTCCGGCATTGGCCTCGGCATCGCCACCGCGCTCGCGGAGGCCGGCGCCAACGTGGTCATGGCCGACATCCAGAAAGACGCAGTCGAGCAGGCGGCGCATGGTCTTTCCGGCACCAACAAGCGCGTCATGCCGGTGCGGATCGATGTGACCCAGGAGCAATCCGTTCTCGATGCCCTGGCTGAAGCCGAACGCAACTTCGGCAAACTCCACATCGCCTGCAACAATGCCGGCGTGCCGATGCACGGCACCAAAATGATCAACGTGCCGCGCGACGACTGGGAGTTCGTGATCGGCGTGAACATCTGGGGAATCATCCACGGCATCCGCCACTTCGTGCCCGCCATCCTGCGCCACGGTGAGGAAGGGCACGTCGTCAACACCGCCTCGGTCGCCGGCTTTCAGAATCGCCGCGGCACCGACCAGGGGCCGTATTCGATGAGCAAATACGCCGCCCTTTCGCTGTCCGAGGCCCTGGAGCATGAACTGGAAGGCACCAATGTCGGCGTCTCGGTGCTATGCCCAGGTCCGATCGCCACGAATATCGCGCGCGGCGCCCGCAATCGACCGGACCACATGGGCGGGCCACAGGTCCGCGCCAACGAAGAAGGCGTGCTGGCCGAACGCCTGGCCACCACCGGCCTCGATCCGAACAAGGTTGGGGAGCGAGTAGTGGACGCGATCCGCACGAAGACGTTCTACGCGTTTGTCAGCGCCGTGCCCGCCGATGTCATCAAGGCGCGCCACCGTCGCATCGAGGAAGCCCTGAACAGCCCGTGGGTCACCCATTACTGACCGAGTGCTCGAATGCGACCACGTGCCAACCGCATGGAGGCGCTGCCGGTTTGACACCGCCCCCAACCCATCCCATCCTGCACCACAACCGAGGGGAGCCCCGCCACGGGGGCTGAGATACCGACAGAGCCGCAGTCCAATGCGGCGGCGCGGTGACCCTTGAACCTGAACCGGGTCATGCCGGCGTAGGGACGGGAGCATTCGCGAAAGCGCCACGTCCCTCCGCCCAGTGCCCGTGACGCAACGAGGAGGGGTCCATGACGGTCCAGTCGAAAACCGCCGCCCGGCCAGATACGGTCACCACCGGACCGATCGCCGGATCGCGCAAGATCTACACATCGCCCGACGGCCGCGCCGATGTCCGCGTGCCGTTCCGCGAGATCGCGCTGGACCCGACGGCGCGCGAGGAACCGTATCGCGCCTACGATACATCGGGCGTCTACACCGATCCGTCCGTAACCATTGACCTTGCCGCCGGCCTGCCGCCGATACGCGCGGACTGGCTGGCCAAACGCGGCTTCACACGCATCGACGCGCGTGCGGTGAAGCCCGAGGACAACGGCGGCGCAAGCGGCGACCGGCTGGTGCCGCTCTGCCCCGCCGACCATCCGGTGTATGGCGGCAAATCGGGCCAGCTCGTCACCCAGTTCGAATTCGCCCGCGCCGGAATCATCACCGAGGAGATGCTGTACGTCGCGCACCGGGAAAACCTCGGGCGGCAAAAGGCGCTGGAAGGCGCCGCCGAACGCCGCGCCGACGGCGAGGATTTCGGCGCCGAAATCCCCGAATTCATCACGCCCGAATTCGTTTGCGACGAGATCGCGCGCGGCCGTGCCATCATCCCGGCCAACATCAACCATCCGGAACTCGAGCCGGTCATCATCGGCCGCAACTTCCTGGTGAAGATCAACGCCAACATCGGCAACTCCGCCGTCACATCCGGCGCGGCGGAAGAGGTCGAAAAACTGGTGTGGGCGATTCGCTGGGGTTCCGACACGGTGATGGACCTCTCCACCGGCCGCAACATCCACAACATCCGCGACTGGATTCTCCGCAATGCGCCGGTGCCGATCGGGACGGTGCCGATCTACCAGGCGCTGGAGAAGGTCGATGGCGAACCCGACAAGCTCGACTGGGAGGTGTTCAAGGACACGCTGATCGAGCAGGCCGAGCAGGGCGTGGACTACTTCACCATCCATGCCGGCGTGCGGCTTGGCTATGTGCCGCTGACCGCGAAGCGCGTCACCGGCATCGTCTCGCGCGGCGGATCGATCATGGCGCGCTGGTGCCTGTCGCATCACAAGGAGAGCTTCCTCTACGAGCACTTCGACGACATCTGCGACATCATGCGCAAATACGACGTGTCGTTCTCGCTGGGCGACGGGCTGCGTCCCGGCTCGCAGGCCGATGCCAACGACGCGGCACAGTTCGCCGAACTGGAAACGCTGGGCGAACTGACGAAGATCGCCTGGGACAAGGGCTGCCAGGTGATGATCGAAGGCCCTGGCCACGTGCCGATGCACAAGATCAAGGTCAACATGGACAAGCAGCTTCGCGAATGCGGCGAGGCGCCGTTCTATACTCTTGGCCCGCTGACCACCGACGTAGCACCCGGCTACGACCACATAACCTCGGCAATCGGTGCGGCGATGATCGGCTGGTTCGGCACCGCAATGCTCTGCTACGTCACGCCGAAGGAACACCTCGGCCTGCCGAACCGCGACGATGTGAAGGTGGGCGTGATCACCTACCGCATTGCCGCGCACGCGGCGGATCTTGCCAAAGGCCATCCGAGCGCAAAACTTCGCGACGATGCGGTCAGCCGGGCGCGGTTCGAGTTCCGCTGGCAGGATCAGTTCAACCTCTCGCTGGATCCCGACACCGCGCGCAACTTCCACGACGAGACGCTGCCGAAGGAGGCGCACAAGGTCGCACATTTCTGCTCGATGTGCGGGCCTAAGTTCTGCTCCATGAGAATAACGCAGGACCTGCGCGTAGAAGCGGAACGCATGGCGGGGATGGAGCAGAAAAGCAAGGAATTCGCTGAGAAGGGCAAGGAACTATACCTGCCCGCAGCCGAATAAGGAAGAATCACCACAAAGACACAGAGACGCGAAGAGCGCCTTCGTGTCTCTGTGTCTTTGTGGTTGAACCTTCTTGCGCGCGAGCGCCGCCACCCCCACACTGACGGCGATGACCGAACCCCGAACCGCCCTGGAAGCGATCGGCGTGCTGCCGGATACCGAGATCGACATCGGTGATGCGGCGCTGCAACTCGCGCGCGTCGATGCGCCGGATGCCGATTGGCAGGCGGCGCGCGCGCATCTGTCCGATCTCGCGCGCGACGCCGTGGCGCTCGCCGACACGATTGGCACCGTCGATCTGAGCATGCGCGCCGAAGCGCTGGCGGGACTGATTGCCGGCCGCTACGCCTATGCCGGCGATGCCGAGACCTACGACGATCCGGCCAATGCCAATTTGATCCGCGTGATCGAGCGACGCCGAGGCCTGCCGGTCGCGCTCGGCATCATCTGGCTGCACGCCGCGCGCGCCGCGGGATGGGGCGCGCATGGCGTGGATTTTCCGGCGCATTTCCTGATCGCGCTGGAAGGCAAAAGCGTTCAGGCCGTGATCGACGTGTTTGCCGGCGGTGTTCCGCTCGATGCGCGCGATCTGCGCGCATTGCTCAAACGCGTGGAAGGCGACAACGCCGAACTGCGACCGGGGCTGTTGCGGCCGATGAATGCGCGACGGGTGCTGCTGCGTCTGCAGAACAACATCATGAGCCGCCGGCTGCAGACCGGCGATATGCCCGGCGCGCTGACCTGCACCGAGGACATGCTGCGG
>DATMND010000327.1:0-2547 GCA_035569235.1 Acetobacteraceae bacterium
TATGAGGCCGGGCAGCATCAAGGCAAGCGGATCCTGGTATACGACCTCGGTGGCGGCACCTTTGACGTTTCGGTGGTGCGGATCGAGGAAGGCGTCGTGGAGGTCATCTCCAGCCACGGCAACAACCATCTCGGCGGCGACGACTTCGATCAGAAGATCGTTTCGCACATACTCGAACAGCTGAAGATCAAGCAAGGCGTCGATGTCTCCGGCGAGCCGCGCGCGATGACGCGCATCCTACGCGCGGCCGAGGCGGCGAAGCGGCATCTTTCGGATCACCCCTACGCCCGCATCGAGGAAGAATACCTGACCGGGGCGGACGCCAAACCGGTGCATTTGTCGCTTGAACTGGCGCGCGAGGAATACGAACAGATGATCGCTCCGTATGTGGAGGAGACTCTGCAGGCCATTCACACTGCATTGCAGGCGGCCGATCTGACGGCCTCGCAGGTCGAGGAAATCCTGCTGGTTGGTGGCGCCACCCGCACGCCGATGATCCGGCGTCGCCTGCTCGAGGTGTTTGCCCGCGAGCCACGCGGCGAGATTGATGCCGATCTGTGTGTGGCGATGGGCGCGGCGATCCAGGGCGCGGCGGTCGGCGGCGTCGAGGTCTCCGCCGTGTTGGTCGACGTGACGCCGTATACTTTTGGTACCAGCGCGATCGGCGAACTCGACGGCGAACTCTATCCCTATCATTACATCCCGATCATCGCGCGCAACACGCCAATCCCGGTGCGCAAGAGCGAAGCGTTCTTCACAGTGGTGGATGGCCAGACCGCGGTGGACGTGCGGATCTATCAGGGCGAGGCCGAGGATGCGCTCGAGAACATCAAGATCGGCGAGTTCCGCGTCGAGGGGCTGAGCAAGGCCCCGGCGGGCAATCCGGTGGTGCTCGATCTGGCGCTTGACCGCGATGGAATTCTGCATGTCGCGGCCCTGGAAAAGAACACCGGCCTGGAGCGGCGTATCAGCATCGATCAGGCAGTGGCACGCTATGGAGCGGCGGAGTTGCAACAGGCCAGGGAGCGCATCGGTTCGCTGTTCGGGCAGGATGACGCCGCCGGACCGATGGGCGTCGACGCGATGAGCTCCGGCGACGCCGACGTTGCAGCGTTGCTGGACAAGGCCAGCGCAAAACTGGATACGGCGGCCGACGAAGATCGTCACGAGATGATCGACCTGATGGAAACGATCCGTGATGCCCAGACGGCCGGAGACGCGGCAATCATCGAGCAGGCGCGCACGCAGTTGAGCGATCTGTTGTTCTATCTCGAGACGTGACGCGGTGGAGACCTGTCCGGTGTGCCGTGCGAACCTGACCGGTGCGAGCACGTGCCGGCGCTGCCGCGCCGATCTGCAAAAGGTGCAGGAGGTGGCACGGCGAGGGCAGGCGCTGGTCGGTGCGGCGATGCAGTGCCTCGCCGACGGGGACTTGGCCGCTGGTGCAACATGGCTGGATCGCGCGCGGGTGGTTCACGCCACGCCGGCTGTCCGGACCTTGCGGCGTCTCATGCCGGGGCGGCTTCCGCCGGGTAGAGAGGCGGGCGGCTGAACGGCCTGCGCGTTTCAGCGCGTCCCGCCGCCTGATCGCGGCCGCGCCTTTCGACATCGTTGTCTCTCCCCGTCCGATTATCGAGCCCCGCTATCATTGCCTCTGCGGCAACGATAGACGACAGGCACCGCGATTTACGACGCCCTGCCCCGTGCGTCCTCTCGCACCATCGCAGCCCCTTTTTCGGCGACCATGATGGTCGGTGCATTGGTGTTGGTCGAAGTCACCGCCGGCATTACCGATGCATCGATCACACGCAAGCGCTCCAGACCGTGCACCTTCAGCCGATCATCCACCACAGCCATCGTGTCGTGGCCCATCTTGCAGGTGCAGGTCGCGTGAAAAACCGTGCCGCCGGTCTGACGTATATACCGGAGTAGCTCTTCATCAGTTTGCACATCCTTGCCGGGCACGGTCTCGGCCACGAGGTACTGGGCCAGCGCCGGCGCGGCAAACATCTTTCTGATCCACCGCAGTCCGCCAACGGCAGCACGCCGGTCGGGTTCCTCACTGAAGTAGCGCGGATTGATGGAAGGCTGCTCCTCGGGTCGCGGTGACCGCGCTTCGACATAGCCGCGGCTCTGGGGACGCATCTGCCACATGCCGCAGGTTATGCCGGGCAGTGTATCCAACTGGCGTGACACACCTGGCGCATAGCTGCCGTGGGCGAACAGGCACTGCACGTCCGGTGTGGCGGATTCCTTCAACACCTTCATCGAAGCAGCGACAAGCGACGCCGCATAGGTCAATATGCCTCGGCCGGTCGCGATGTAGCGCAGCACCTGGGCCGCCAATCCAAGGCCGCGCGACTGGCCGTTCAGGCTCGGCGCACCCTGCACCGTGCAGGAGACGCGCGCGAGGTAATGGTCCTGCATGTTCCGCCCAACGCCAGGCAAGGCGTGATGCACATCGATGCCGACACGACCGAGGTGCTCGGGATCACCGACGCCGGACAGTTGCAGGATATGCGGCGAGCCGATCGCGCCAGCCGAAAG
>DATMND010000328.1:0-4411 GCA_035569235.1 Acetobacteraceae bacterium
AGGATGTTGGGTTCGGACATGCGCTCCGTTCGACTTCCGACACGCCTGGATAGCGAGCGGGGCGGAAGCGTCAAGGCGGCCTACAGCGGCACTCCGGCGAGATGACGGCTGGTTCGGATCGTCTGGAGCGTCTGCACGCGGGTGACGGTGGGCGAGCCGGTCAGGCGCTGGGTGAGCTGGTTCTCGTGCGCGGTATCCCTGGCCACGAGCTTCAGCAGGAAGTCGCCGCCGCCGCGGATCATGTGGCATTCGCGCACTTCGGGCCAGCCGCCAACCAGCTGCTCGAAGGCGGAGAGAACCGATTCTTTCTGGCTGTCCAGACCCACGATAGCGAAGAAGGTGATCTCCCAGCCCAACTTCTGCGGATCCGAGTCGGCATGGTAGCCGCGGATCACGCCGGCCTCCTCGAGCCGGCGCACGCGGCGCAGGCACGGTGGGGCCGAGATCCCTGCGCGGCGCGCAAGCTCGACATTGGTCATCCTGCCGTCAGCCTGAAGCTCCGACAGGATGCGTCGGTCGATCGCGTCCAGGATGGGCGTGTCGGCAGTGGTAGGGCTCTTCATCCGCGCATTGTACCGGGCGCTAGGCGTGTAGCTGAGGCTGGTGACGTTTCCGGGGGTGGCCGGGAAGACGCAATAATATTGCACAATGTGGCACCCGCAAGGCCGGTTGAACGAGCACAGCAAGGAGGCAATGGTCCGTGCGGGACCTTCCTTGATTCCTTGTCTGGAAGCGGCGGCGGCCGATATGGTCAATTCGCCACAGCATTGGACATGACGATGCCCGAGACCCACCACACCCGCGTCTTGATCATCGGCTCGGGACCGGCCGGCTACACGGCGGCGATCTATGCGGCCCGCGCCAGTCTTTCGCCGATCCTGGTCGCGGGTATCCAGGCGGGCGGTCAACTGATGATCACGACCGATGTCGAGAACTACCCAGGCTACGCCGACGTGATCCAGGGCCCGTGGCTGATGGAGCAGATGGCGGCGCAGGCCGAGCATGTCGGAACGCGTATCGTCCAGGACCTGATCGTCCAGGTCGATTTCACGCAGCATCCGTTCCGTTGCGTAGCCGATTCGGGCGACGTTTTCCTGGCGGACTCGGTGGTCATCGCCACCGGCGCGCAGGCGCGCTGGCTCGACATCGAATCCGAGCAACGGCTGCAGGGACGTGGGGTGTCCGCCTGCGCCACCTGCGACGGGTTCTTCTATCGTGGTCGGCAGGTGGCCGTGATCGGTGGCGGCAACACCGCGGTGGAGGAGGCGCTGCATCTGACCAACCATGCCGACCGGGTGACCCTCGTCCATCGCCGCGATGCCCTGCGGGCGGAGAAGATCCTGCAGGCCAGACTGTTCGCCAACCCGAAAATCCGGGTGATCTGGGACAGCATTGTCGAGGAGATCGAGGGCGGCGGCACACCCGAGGTCGTGACCGGCGTCCGCCTGAGCAACGTGAAGACCGGTGCGGTGACCACGCTGCCGGTTGACGGCGTGTTCATCGCCATCGGTCATACTCCGAACACGGCGATCTTCGCCGGGCAGGTGGCAATGGACGGCGAGGGCTACATCCAGACGGCGCCGGGCAGCACGCGGACCACGGTCGATGGGGTGTTTGCGGCGGGCGACGTGCAGGACAAGGTGTTCCGCCAGGCGGTCACCGCCGCGGGCACCGGTTGCATGGCGGCGCTGGAGGCGGAGAAATGGCTGGCGGGGCTGGCCCAGGCTCCTGCATCCCGTCCGGGGGCGGCACTTGCCGCGGACTAGCGGGGAATCGATCAAAAGGTCCATGTGATCACACCAGACTCGTGCGAAATTGTCTAAGCTGCCTTGCTTTATTCGGGTAGCGGGGCTGGCTTGGCTGGTTTCATGGACGCCGCCGGGAGCTGAACCCGGCGGATAGGAGTGACGAAGTGATCGACTGGGACAAGCTGCGCGTCTTCCATGCCGTGGCCGAGGCCGGCAGTTTCACGCACGCTGGGGACACGCTGAACCTCAGCCAGTCCGCCGTCTCGCGGCAGATTTCGGCGCTCGAGGAGGCGCTCCAGGTGCCGCTGTTCCACCGCCACGCGCGCGGCCTGATCCTGACAGAGCAGGGCGAGGCGCTGAACCGCACCGTGCGGGAGGTGTTCGCGAAGCTGGCGATCACCGAGGCCCTGCTGACCGAAAGCAAGGAGAAGCCGGCGGGTCGGTTGAAGGTCACCACCACGATGAGTTTCGGCTCGACCTGGCTGGCGCCGCGGCTGCACGAGTTCCTGGCGATGTACCCGGACGTGTCGGTCACGCTGCTGCTGGACGATACTGAACTGGACCTCGCGATGCGCGAGGCGGACGTCGCGATCCGCATGCATCCGCCCAAGCAGCCTGATCTGGTGCAGCGGCATCTGATGATATTGCAGTGGCATATCTGCGCCTCGCCGGAATACCTGAAGCGGTACGGAGTGCCGCAGCGGCCAGAAGACCTGGATGCCCACAAGCTGATCCTGTTCGGCAACCATCATCCGCCCGTGGCCGACATCAACTGGCTGGCGGAAACCGGGCGGCGGCCGGGCAACCCGCGGCGAGCGCTCCTCGAGGTGAACAGCGCCCATGCCGTGCTGCTGGCGATCCGCTCGGGCCTGGGGATCGGCGCCCTGCCGGATTATGTCGTGGCGGAAAACCCCGACCTTGTGCGGATCCTGCCGGACCTGAAGGGACCGAAGATCGACGTGTATTTCGTCTATCCGGAAGAGTTGCGGAACTCGAAGCGGGTGGCTGTGTTCCGGGACTTCCTGCTGGCCCGGTTGGCCGAGTTTCACTAGGGGCCCGTTGTCCTTGGCGGGATAGCTCCCGGGTCTGAGCGCCAGGCAAGTGGACCACGGCCCACTGCGACCGGGTGCGCCGCAGTGGTAGTTTACGCTTGGATTCGTGTTTATTCCATTATATATTAGCAACCGTAACAATTTACTTGGCGTAGCACTGCTGCGATAGGGCCATGGTCACTGCTGAGGCCCAACGCGAACCCATGTCCTCGCGTAGACCCCCGAAGGGCCAGGACGCGCCGACGATGGCCAAAATCGGCGATCAGACTTTTATTCCATTATAAATCTTGATCGGTGTCAAATTTCCTTGACCATAGGTTTCGATAATGCAAGATTGCAGTTAGGCAACATTGCCCAAACAACCGCCCGCTAGGGAATCCAAGGTTATGAATATGGTACACGAGTTATCTGGCCATTCAGTAGTTGGCAGAAGGAGCATCGGCACCTCGCCACGCGGCAAATGGCGCCGGACCTTACTGGCAACGACCGCGGCCCTGTCGCTCGGCGCACAGAACCCCGCGTGGGCGGTCTGCTCGGACGGCACCACCCTGCCCAACGACGGCTTCGTGGTCGGCCGAGACGCGCAGGTCAAAATCGCGGCCAACTGGTCGCCGAATGTGTTCACCGCCGCCGCCGGCTCGCTGTTCATCCCCGACAACTCGGTCCATGAACACAATGATCCGGCGCAGCCGCTCACCGCCGGCGGCCATAACTGGGTATTCGACCAGGGCTCGACGCTCTGCAAGGAGACCGATGTCGGCAAGGATCCGAAGACCGGACTGTCGACCGGCTGGCAGATCCCGCCCAACACCGCGACCGACTGCATCGTCTTGCCGGTCGTCAAGAACGGCACCGTAACCAACCTCGGCGACATCCCCTACCAGGGCGAGGCGATTACACCCACCTGCGACCCGGAGATCCTGGCAGGAACCAGCATGACCGGCACCCTCGCCACCTACAACACACGCCACAAGAGCGCGCTGACGGTTCTACCGGCGAACTCGTACTTCAACCAACTCGGCTGCTCGATCTCGCATGGCAAGGCGACGACGCCACAGACAGCGACCTCGTGGCTGTTCGTTGCCGGCATCAAGGGCGGGCTGTTCTCGATCCAGCTCGACAACGTCGCCAATGGCAAAATCGGCGACTCCGGCAAGACGGTAGGCCCGCAGAACTACTACTCGCAGATCCCCGAGGGCCTGAAGCTCACCAACGCGGCCATCAGCCCGAACGGGATGTTCGCAATCGCCACCTCGATCAGACGGGCAACGTTCGTCTATGCCTGCTTCAACCCGCTCGGCGATCCGGGGCCCATCACGAAGCCGATCAACCCGAACTTCTTCACCCCATCGGGCAACGCCGTGCCGTGTATGCAGGTCGGCAGCAATGGCCTGAAGCAGGATTCGACCACCGCCTTCGGCCCCGACAATCAGCCGTACTTCGGCGGGCAGCGCGTGGTCAACACGTTTGACACCCAGCCTGGCGGGACCTCCAGAACGGCCTGGCCACAGTGCATCTGGGAGAACAACGGCTCCACGTCGCTGGCCGACGCGTTCGCGCGTGGCAGTGCTGGCGGTGTCGGCGTCATCGCCGGTGGTGGTGGTGGCGGCG
>DATMND010000329.1:0-2292 GCA_035569235.1 Acetobacteraceae bacterium
GGTCGCAACTTCGGCGACGATGCTGGCGTTCCACGAGCCGCCGGAGGCGGTGATGGCGCCGGTCACGTAATAGGGAAACACCGCGGGCAACCCGACCTTGCGCCACCACAGCCAGCCGCGGACCTGCAGGTTGGTGCCGACGTCGCGCAGCTCCGCCGGGATCGCGGCGGCGCCGGCAATGACGTTGAAGAGGATGTACCACTGGGTTCCCAGGATCATCAGAGGGCTGAGCCAGATATCGGGATCGAGGCGGAACGCCACGATCGCCGAGACCGCGATCGGAAACAGCAGGTTCGCCGGAAACGCCGCGAGAAACTGCGCGACCGGCTGGACGAGATTGGAGAGGCGGGGACGGGTGCCGATCGCGACTCCGATCGGCACCCAGACGACGCTCGCGATCGCGATGAGCACGACCACCCGCACCAGGGTCGCGACGCCCAGTAGCACCGCCTTGCCGACCTCGGCGAAGTTGACGCCGTCGGCGATGAAGCGGCCGATTTGCCAGGTCGCGACGAGTGCCACGGCCGCAACGACGGCGGTCCACAACCTGGCCATCCGGCGGTCGTCGCGACCGGGCCATACGACCATCGGCTTATTGGCGGATCGCGGGAGACGGCGCGGGAGGGCGCGCCGCCACACCAGCGAGAGCTGGTCGCCGAGGTGTGCGACCACACCCGACCGGCGCAGCACGTCGAGCACCCAGGATCGCGGCGGCAGGGCGCCGGCCTCCTGCTCGAAGCGGAACCGGTCCGACCACGCCACCAGCGGCCGGAACAGCAACTGGTCATAGAGGAGGATGACCACCAGCATGGTGCCGATCGCCCAGGCGACCGCGGCGAGGCTGCGCTGCTCGATGGCGAGCGCGATGTAGGAACCGACGCCAGGCAGCGTGATGGTGGTGTTGCCGACGCTGATCGCTTCCGAGGCGACAACGAAGAACCAGCTCCCCGACATCGACAGCATCATGTTGAAGATGAGCTGAGGCATCGCGAACGGCACATCGAGGCGCCAGAATCGCATCCACGGCGACAGCCGGAACATGTGCGACGCTTCGACCAGTTCGGTCGGCACGGTGCGCAGCGACTGGTAGAAGCTGAACGCCATGTTCCAGGCCTGGCTGGTGAAGATCGCAAACACCGCCGCGAATTCCGCGCCCAGCACCCGTCCCGGTGCGAGCGACATGAAGAACACCACCGTGACCGAGATGAAGCCGAGGATCGGCACCGACTGGAGGATGTCGAGGAGCGGCACCAGCAGCAGCTCGGCATGCTTGTTCTTGGCGGCGAGCGTCGCATAGGTGAAGGTGAACACCAGCGACAGCGCCAGCGCCGCCAGCATGCGCAGCGTGGTGCGCGCGGCGTATTCCGGCAGGTTCGCGGGGTCGAGCGAGATCGGCGTCATCTGCAGGTCGGCGAGCGGCGCCAGCAGGTGGCGGCTCGCTTCGGCGAGGAACACCATGACCCCGAGCACCAGCAGCACCGCGAGCAGGTCCCACCGCGTGACGGTCAGCCGGCGTTCCGCGACCGAGATCGGAAGTGTCCCAGCCATTGTTTCGCGCTCCGCCATTTCACCAAACCGGGACCTTCCGCACCGCGCTGCTTCGCACTGCAGCAGCCGGCGCGCAAGAGGTAGCGGCGAGGGCGGTGATCACGTCATGGACTTGTCATTTTGGTCGGCCTGCGCGTGCTGGAGTCGCGCCGCTGGCGCCACGGCGCGCCCGCCCGTTATCATGCGCCGATGCCACGCCTGCGCGAGTTCGTGCGCGGTCCCTGGCGCGCCGTCGCCGTGCTTGGCGTGACGCAGATCCTGGCCTGGGGCACGCTGTTCTATCCACCGGTGCTGACGATGCCGCTGATCGCCGCCGATCTCGGCTGGTCGATCGCATTCTGCATGAGCGGGCTGTCGATCGGGCTCATAAGCGCCGGCCTCGCCGCTCCGATCGTCGGCCGCCTGATCGACCGCTATGGCGGCGGGATGGTGATGACGGCGGGATCGCTGGTCGGCGCCGTTGGGCTGTTCGCGCTCGCCCACAGCGCCGATCGCGCGGTCTATCTCGGCGTCTGGGTGGTGCTGGGCATCGCGCTGTCCGCCTCGCTCTATGACGCGTCGTTCGCGACCCTGGGCCGGATTTTCGGGCCCGCCGCGCGGCGGCCGATCACCTTGCTCACCTTTGCCGGCGGCTTCGCCTCGACGGTGAGTTGGCCCGCGACCCATCTGCTGCTCGACGCCTATGGCTGGCGCACCACCTATCTCGTCTATGCCGGCCTGCTCGCCTTCGTCGCCGCACCGCTG
>DATMND010000330.1:0-2208 GCA_035569235.1 Acetobacteraceae bacterium
CGCGGCGCCTTGCTGACGTCAGGCCGGGACGGAGAAACGGCTCCTGTCAGCCGAACTGAGAAACGCTACCAAGTAGGAAGCGTAACATAGACAAGCAAGGGGAGGACGTTTCTACCCACCCCGGACAGCGAGGAAGCAAAATTGCCGACCCGTTGGCGATCGCCATGCTGGCCCCGGCGGCGTCCTTCGGCACGGGATCGGCGACCAGAATCCAGTACGTCGTGATCCGCCCGAACCAAAGCGCCACCGTCAGCGTCAGGCACAACAGCAACAGAACCAAATGATCCTGGCCGACGCCGGCGGCCAGCACCATGAACACGCCCGCCAGAAATGTGGGCACCAGCATATGCCACTTGCGCTCACGCCTTCGGTCCGAGCTGTACGACAACAGCAGCGCCATGCCGATACTGGCGACATACGGGATCGCACTGAGCAGCCCCGACATTCCAATCGTATGCCCGGCCTCTACCAGCAGCGTGGGCAGCCAGTACGACAGCCCCCACAGCGCGGTCAGGCCGAGCAGGTTATACGCCGACAGCATCAGCACGACGGGGTTCCAGATGACGCGGAACCAATGACGTTGGGACACAACGTCCTCACGCGCCTCGGCGTCCAGCGCGGCGATGAGCGCGGCTTGCTCGGCCCTCGGCATCCAATTGGTCTGGCGCGGGTCGTCGTCGATCGCCCACCACCACACCAGGCACCAGAGCAAGGCCGGGATCGCGGTAATGACGAACATCATGTGCCAGCCGAACGCGCCGACGGCGAAGCCGCACAAGGGATTGCCAAGGGCAATGGCGACCGGTGTGCCCATCAGCACCATGTTGGCGCGCGCCCGCTCGTCCCGCGTGAACCATGCCCGCATCAGCACCACGAAGCCCGGCAGCGTGCCGCCCTCCGACAGGCCGCCGGCATTCTGTCCTTTATACAGGAGCATGGCTATACATGCGTGAAGACACGGTCGGAGCATGTGTTGGAGTGGACCGAGACGGTGATCAAGGCGGCGGAGAAGCTACTATCCTCCAAGGTCGATTCCTGGCAGACCGGGGTGACCCGCAACGTGAAGGGCCGGAGTGTGCGCCGCGTCCTTGGGTATAACGGCCACGGCGTGCATTTCCGGCGCAGGACGGGCGAGGTGGCCAAGGGCGGGTATCGGGAGTTGGCCGCCTCGTTGACGCCGATGTCGCGGAAGTTGCCCAGCCAGATGCCGAAGCCCGGCTCCGCATATAGCCTTTCCCAAAACGCCTCACGCTCCGCGGGCGGCACGTCCAGCGTCTTGCGCGGGTCGGCCTGGTGGATGAACCACATAGGCGTCGAGGCGCAGTGCGCGTAGATTTCGTCGTAGCGTGCCTTGATCGCCGCCATCTCGACCTGGCTGATCTTCGCGTTGTGCAGCGGCGCGACCCAGTTCGGCCGGCGCTGGAAGACCGTGAGCTGCTTCGCCTGCCTGGCGATCTCCGGGATCGCCTGGATGGCGGTGGCACCGGTGCCGATGATGCCGACGCGCTTGCCGGAAAAATCCACCGGCGTGTGCGGCCAGCGCGCCGGGTGATAGGCCGGCCCGAGGAAGCTCTCCACACCGGGGATGGCCGGCATGGTGTGGGCGGAGAGGATGCCGACCGCGGTGCACAGGAACCGCGAGCGAGCCTGCTCGCCGCTTTCCGGCGTCACGATCCATTGGTTGGCCGTGTCATCCCAGTGCGCCGCCGTCACCGTGCTGTGGAATTGCATGTCACGGCGCAGGTCGAATTTTTCGGCAACGTGGTTGAGGTATTCCAGCGTGTCGGGCTGCGGAGAGAAATGCTCCTTCCAGTCCCACTCCTGCATCAGCTCCTTGGAGAAGGAGTAGCCATATGTCCAGCTTTCCGAGTCAAAGCGGGCGCCGGGGTAGCGGTTCCAGTACCAGGTGCCGCCCACGTCGCTGCCGGTCTCGAAGACATGCGCCGTCATGCCCAGTTCGCGCAGACGATATATCCCCCGACTCTGCGAGAAGCCGAAAAAGCCCCCTTGCCAAACGGGCCGAACCGGATTCTACCGGCTGCATGATACGGCCCGGCTTTCTTGACCGCGAATCGCGGCAAGACCTGATCGAACTGGCTTGCGATGGGTCGGCCGCGCATCGTCTGGCCCGGCGTGCGAACGCGCTGGTGCTGCTGGACGACGGGATGAGCTGTCAGGCCGTTGCGAAGGTCCTGTTGCTGGACGACG
>DATMND010000331.1:0-9497 GCA_035569235.1 Acetobacteraceae bacterium
AGCAGCCCCAGCCCGAACACCAGCCGGCGCATCACGCGCAGGCGCTCGAGCGACAGCTCCAGCCCGATCATGAACATCAGCATGCTGATGCCAAGCTCGGCGATGGGCTCGATGGTCTCTGGGCGGCTGAGGGTGATGAAATCGAGCAGCGGGATCCGGTCGGCCAGGGTGGCGAGCCCGAACGGCCCCACCGCGACGCCGACCAGCATGAACCCCAGTATCGGGCTGATCCGCAGCCGATGGAACAGCGGGATCACGACCGCCGTCGCGGCCAGGATGATGAGGGCGGGCTTGAACAGCCCGGGGTCAACTTGCGGCGTCATGCCACCAGACTACATGCACGGACGGGAAATCGTGCGTCGAGTCTGCACCGGCTCGCCGCGATCAAGGAGGACGAGCATGAGCGCCAATCGCGACATTACCCTGTTCCATTCGCCGCACACGCGATCCTCCGGCACGCTGGTGCTGCTCGAGGAGATCGGCGCGCCGTACAATTTGCGCGTGCTCGACATGAAGGCTGGTGAGCAGCGGCAAGCCGAGTATCTTGCGGTCAACCCGATGGGAAAGGTGCCGGCCATCCTGCACGGCGATGCGCTGGTCACTGAGCAGGTAGCCATTTACCTCTATCTTGCCGACCTGTTCCCGGAAGCCGGACTGGCGCCCGCCATCGGCGATCCGTTGCGCGGGCCCTACCTGCGCTGGATGGTGTTCTACGCCGCGTGTTTCGAGCCGGCCGTCGTGGACCGGGCCTTGAACCGCGAGCCCGGCGGTCAGGCGATGTCGCCGTACGGTGACTACGACACCATGTTGAGTGCTCTCACGGCGCAACTGAAGCGCGGACCGTGGCTGCTCGGCGAGCGATTCTCGGCCGCGGACGTGCTTTGGGGCACGGCGCTGACCTGGACGACCGGGTTCAAGCTGGTGCCGGAACTGCCGGAGATCACCGCCTATCTCGCGCGGTTCAATGTCAGGCCGGCCGTGGCGAAGGCGCAGGCCAGGGATGCTGAACTGATTGCCGCCCAGTCGGGCGGCGGGGCGCCGCAGGCGGCCTCGTGAGAAGCTTGCCCTCGGGCAGCCGGTCGGGCTAATGCCGCACCCGGAACAGGAGTGACGAGAATGGGCTACAGGATCGCTGTCGTCGGGGCCACCGGAGCGGTCGGACGCGAGATGCTGAAGACGCTGGCGGAGCGGAATTTTCCGTCCGACGAGGTGGCGGCGCTCGCGTCGGGCCGATCCACCGGCCAGGAGGTGTCGTTCGGCCCCAAAAAGGTGCTGACGGTTCGCAACCTGGAGACGTTCGACTTCCACGGCTGGGATATCGGACTGTTCTCGCCCGGCGCCGCGGTCTCTGCCGTGCATGCGCCCCGCGCCGCCGCTGCCGGTTGCGTGGTGATCGACAACACCAGCCATTTCCGCATGGAGCATGACATCCCGCTGGTGGTGCCGGAGGTGAACCCTGAGGCACTGGCAAAATTCGCCCGGCGCAACATCATCGCCAACCCCAACTGCTCCACGATCCAGTTGGTCGTGGCGCTGAAGCCGCTGCATGACCAGTTCCGGATCAAGCGGGTGGTTGTGGCGACCTACCAGTCGGTGTCCGGCGCGGGCAAGGAGGGGATGGACGAGCTGTACAGCCACACCAAGTCGGTGTTCGTGCACGAGTCCTCGCCGGCGCAGCAGTTCACCAAGGAGATCGCCTTCAACTGCATCCCGCACATCGACAAGTTCCTCGACGACGGCTCGACCAAGGAGGAATGGAAGATGGCGGTCGAGACCAAGAAGATCCTCGACCCCGACATCGCGGTGCACGCCACCTGCGTGCGCGTGCCGGTGTTCATCGGCCACGGCGAGGCGGTGAATGTCGAGTTCGAACTGCCGGTCACCGCAGGCGAGGCGCGGGCGGCGCTGCGCGACGCTCCGGGCGTGGAAGTGGTCGATGTGCGGGAGGACGGCGGCTACGTCACGCCGTTGGAATGCGCCGGCGAGGACGCCGTGTATGTCAGCCGCATCCGCAAGGACCCGACGGTGCCGCACGGGCTGTCGTTCTGGTGCGTGTCGGACAATCTGCGCAAGGGTGCGGCGCTGAACGCTGTGCAGATCGCCGAGACCCTGGTCGCGCAGCGGATGCTGGTGAAGCAGGCGGCCTGATCGGCGCCGGCGGCTTACTCAGCCGCCGGTCTTGCCGGGATCGGCACGGTATTTGGCCCGAAACGCTCGCGATACGGCGTGGTGTCGATCTCTTCCAGCTCGATCTCGCGCGCCAGTACCTTGCGCTTCCAGTCCTGATGTGCCGGCTCGTCGGCGTGGAACTCCGGCATCACCTCTCGCGCGAACAGCTCCAGGCTATCGCAGATATGCGCGTGGGCATTCTTGCCCGCCTGGTTCAGCAGAATCACCTGATCGATGTTGGACGTCCGGAACCGCCGGAGCTTCCGCCGCAGTGTCTCCGGCGAGCCGATCAGACCGCCTGAGATGGCGCGCGCTGCGGCCTCGGGATTTTCGCGCTTCCACTTGTTGTATTCGTCCCACATGTTCACCGTGTACGGATCGGGCCGCTTCCGTCCCGAGCTCGACCCGTAATAGCGTAGCGCAAACTGGAAGAACGTCGCGCCATCCGCCCGCCGCCGCGCCTCCTCGTCGGTTTCGGCGCACATGAAGTAGCTGACCAGCGCGATGTTCGGATTGGTCTGGTAGTCGGCCAGCTTCTCTTGCTGTTTGACAAACGCGTTGTAATAGGCGTGCACCCACGCATGCGCGGCATCCGCCGACAGGAACTGGAAGCCCAACGCGCCGAGGCCACGGCGGCCGGCCATCTCGATCGTCTCAAGCTGAGAGCACGCTACCCAGAGCGGCGGGTGCGGCTTCTGCACCGGCTTCGGCAGCACGTTGCGCATCGGCATCTTGTGCCACTTGGTGTCCAACTCGACGCCCTTGTCCTGGAACATCGGGATGATGCAGCGGATCGCGTCCTCCCAGATTTCCCGTTTCGTCTCCATGTCGCGGTCGAAGCCGCCGAGTTCGGTGACCGAGGCGGACTCCCCGGTGCCCATTTCCACGCGGCCGTTCGACACCAGATCAAGGCAGGCGATGCGCTCGGCGACGCGCTGCGGCGGGTTGGTGGTGAGCTGGACGATGCCATGGCCGAGCCGGATGTTCTTGGTGCGTTGGCTGGCCGCGCCGAGGAAGACTTCCGGCGCGGGGGAGTGTGAATATTCCTCGAGGAAGTGGTGCTCGACCTCCCATGCGTAGTCGTAGCCGAGCCGGTCGGCCAGTTCGACCTGGGTGAGCGCGTTCTGGTAGAGTTGCCGCTCATCGTCCGGCCCCCATGGGCGCGGGAGTTGCAACTCGTAGAAGATGCCGAACTTCATGGGTGTTCCCCTGTCCTACTGGCGAGTAGTGCGCCGGAGCGGCGGCGGGGTGTCAAGGCTGCGACAGGCACATACCTTGCCGGCGCGGTACTCGCCTGGTCTCCGGATGTCCCGCTACCGCGCTCATCTCCGCGGCGTTATGCAACCTCCACTTCCCTGGTGATTCTTGCGCCCATCTCCTGCTCGGCGCGAGCGAGGTCGTAATGGCTTTGCAGGTTCATCCACAACGCTGCGCCGGTTCCGAAATAACGACCCAGTCGCAGTGCCGTTTCCGCGGAAATGGCGCGCTGCCCGCGAATGATTTCGGACAGTCGGTTGGCCGGCACTCGCAGTTTGAGTGCAAGCGCGTTCGCGGTCAGGCCGCGCGCCTCAAGCTCGGCCGCGAGTGTTCGTCCAGGATGGACCGGAGGAATGGGCGCTCCGCCAGCATATCCGAACACCCTGCCGTCGTCCTTCCTACGCATATCCTGATGCCCTCAGTGGGTGTCGGCGATGTGAACTTCGTGGGCGTCACCGTCCTTGAACTTGAACAGGATGCGCCAGGGCCCGTTCACATCAATCGACCAAAAATTGCGCAGGTTGCCCTTGAGCTTGTGCAAACCAACGCTGTTGAGTCTGCCGAGCGCATCGAGCGACGGCGCGGCGTGCAATTCGGCCAGTCGCTGTCGCGCGAGTGCTTCATTCAGGCCGGAAAATCGCGACTTCCCCTCTTCGATGAAACGGCGCGTCGCGGAGCCAAGAACTGATCTGATCATGGCACCGACGACAGTACTACATGTATCATATGCCGGATATGACGTCCAGCGTAGTATGCGGTATGTACTGCACCAGAGGACATGTCTGGGCAACCCAGCCGCCCCGTTCCGCCCGGTTTCTGTCAGAGCGGACAACGCGCTACAATTGCGCCGGCAACTCCGCCATCATCATGCGGCCGACGCATCGTCCTGATGTTCGAACACACGACAAAGGAGGACACTGAAACAATGAAAGCCCGGATGGCATTCGCAGCGACGCTGCTCGCCGGCACCGCCTCCTCCGCCCTTGCGGCGCCTACCTGCACGGCGGAAGCGTTGAACGCGCTGCACGTGCCCAACCTCTCAGTCACCGAAGCGACGCAGGTCGTCGCGACGGCTTCCGCGCCTGCCTATTGCGACGTGAAGGGGACCGTGGTCACGCACGGTGAAGGCGCACCGAACGGGTCCGCCCGGTTTGCGATGCAGTTGCCGGACAACTGGCGGCAGCGCTTCTTCTTCATGGGCGTCGGTGGCAATGCGGGCACCCTGTCGCCGGCGGTGAACGCTGTCGACCGCGCATCGTCGCTGGTGAAGGGCTACGCAACGGCGGTGACCGACACCGGACATGTCGGCAACGGCACCGATGCCTCCTGGGTGCGCATGCCGGACGGCAAACGCGACGAGGCGAAGATATCGGATTTCTTCCACCGTGCGGCACACGACGTCGCTGTGGCGGGCAAGCAGTTGGCGCAGGCGTTCTATGGCGCCCCGGTGCAGCATGCGTATTTCGACGGGTGCTCCACCGGCGGCCGAATGGCGATGATGGAGGCCGAACGATATCCCACCGATTACGATGGGATCATCGCTGGCGATCCGAACCTGGACTACCACGCGGGCCTGCTGCGCCTGGTGGTTCAGAAGGCGGCGTTGGCCTCACCCACCTCGTATCTGTCACCCGAGACGCTGCGCACCGTGGACAAGGCGGTAACGGCGCGCTGCGATATGATGGACGGCGCGGCGGACGGGCTGATCCAGGATCCGGCGCGCTGCCACGTGCGGGCGGAGGATCTGGTCTGCCATGGCGGCGAGACCTCGGACTGCATCAGTGTCGATCAATCGCGCGTGTTGCAAACGTATATATCGGGCGTGCGCGACCGGCACGGTCATCTGCTGTACCCCGGCATGCCGATCAGCAATCTGTCCGGTCCGCGCGGCATCAGCTACTGGACCACCGGCGAAACCGCGCCCGATTTGACGCACGCTGACGCGCCCTGGGGCGCCGATGCCAACGCGCCGCGCGGCTGGGTGTTCGCGCGCCAGGCTTTGACTTACTGGCTGGGAATGGGCGCGGACCAGCAGATGACGAAGCTCGACGTGGATCCACGTAACGGCACGGTGGGCGACGCCCTTGTCGCCGCAACCGAGCGCAGTTTCCAGGGCGGCGAGACCAAGGACCCCGCGAAGCTGCTGCCCTTCATCCGCCAGGGTCGCAAGCTGATCATCTACCACGGCACCAGCGATCCGGCACTGTCGCCCTATCGCTCGATCGCCTTCTACCGCGACCTCGCGGCGAAGATGCGCGGCATGGACATGGCGGAGGCGAGCGTGCGCCTGTTCCTTGTCCCCGGCATGCAGCATTGCAGCGGCGGCCCAGGCCCGGACCAGTTTGACACGCTGTCGGCTATCGAGGCCTGGGTGGAACAGGCCAAGGCACCGGACTCGATCGCTGCGTCCACGAGGCCCGACAGCCAGGCGCCCCACAGCTTGCCACTGTGCCCCTATCCGCAGCAGGCGCGTTACCAGGGGAGCGGCGCAACGACCGATGCGGCAAACTGGCGCTGCGCGCCGCCGGGCCACGAGACGGCGCACGCCGGGCATGCCGCACACCCAGGATAGACCCACCCCACCATTGCTTGATCTGCATCAATGCCAGGCGCGCTTCGTGCGCCGATGATCGCGGCCCTGCACGACCAGGGGACTTGTCATGAAATCTGCCATTATCGGGTTGTTCGCGGTGGCGCTGTTTGCGTCGTTGCCGGCGGTTGCTGATTGGAACGAACCGAATGTCGCGGGGACGCAGGAATACCGCCTGATCAAACTGTATCCCCAGGCGCACGTATCGGAATATGCGGTCAAGGAATTCGACAGCGCGAAGATGCTGATCGGCTACAAGGCCGGCGACGATAATCCGGCCACCTATGACGATGTCGAGGGCAAGGTCATCTACTACCGGTTCGAGCACAAGCCGACGACATCGACGCTCGAGATCCTGCGCAACTACGAAGGTGTGCTGCGCAGCAAGGGATTCGAGCCGATCATCTCCGGGCGGGGAAACAAATATCCGGGTCTCGATCGCACGGAGGACGAAACGGTCGGCTACTGGCGTTGGGAGGAGCCCGGTAAGGGCACGATCTGGGTGTCGCTGCACGCCTGGTATAACGGCGGCCATGACGCACCGTGGTCGGAACTGACCATCGTCGAGACCAAGGCGATGGAGCAGACCCTTGGGGCCAATGCGGCGACCGAGGCCAAGGCAGCGACTCTCGCCGATGCGTTGCAAGAGACCGGTCGGGTCGCGGTCTATGGCATCACGTTCGACTTCAACAAGGCGACGCTGCGGCCGGAGGCTGCGCCGGTGCTCGGCCAGGTGCTGGCGATGCTCGCCGGAAATGGCGGGTTACAGCTTGCGATCGAGGGAAACACGGACTCGATTGGTCAGGCTGCCTACAACCTGAAGCTTTCCGCTGATCGCGCCGCTGCCGTCATGGCGTGGCTTGTCGCGCACGGCATCGACCCAGGGCGGCTCACCACTGCGGGCTTCGGCGATACCAAGCCAGTGGCGGACAATGCGACAGAAGACGGCAGGGCGAAGAACCGCCGCGTCGAACTCGTGCGGCGCTGAACGCGCCCCGTACCCGCGGCTTCAGTGTTTTCGATCGTTCGAACTCGCCGGCGGCCATAGCCATGTGCCGTGATTCACATTGTATATCGCCTGTGCAGACGGCTGGCCGTCGATGCTGGCAAGATGGTTGGCGTCGTAGTAGGTATACGTGCGCACGACGTTGTCCGCGCCGGCAGCCGCGTCAGGCGAAGGACCGACATTCGCAGCACATCCCGCCAAAGCAATGCCGGCGGCACAGAATGGCAGAATCCGTATCCGGGACATGTCGCATTCCTCCATTTGCCGCCCGCGGCGACTTTAGCAACGAAGCTGCCTGCCCGCCACGCAATTAGGCGCGCGGGTGGGAACTGCGCCAGACCTCCATCAGCCGCGTCTCGTCCACCGACGTGTAGCGCTGGGTGGTGGACAGGCTGGCATGCCCCAGCAGGTCCTGAATAGAGCGCAGGTCCGCCCCGCGGGCCAGTAGATGCGTGGCAAACGAGTGGCGAAGCGCGTGCGGCGTCGCGTGTTCCGGCAGGCCGTGCAGCCGGCGGAACTCACGCAGGGTGCGCTGCGCCACTGCGGGATCAAGCCGTTTGCCGCGCGCTCCCAGGAACAGCGGGCTGTCGAGCCGGCAGTCAGGGTGCAGGGCTAACCACGCGGCGATCGCCTCACGCACCACGGGCAGTACCGGCACGATGCGCTCCTTTCGCCCCTTGCCCACCACCCGCAGCATCCCGTCCGAGTTGGTCAGCGGTCCATCGCGCACATCGAGCGCCAGCGCCTCGGCAATGCGCAGGCCACAGCCGTAGAGCAGGGTGAACAGTGCCGTATCGCGGGCCTGGATGGCGGCGGTATCGGACATAACGGCGATCTGCTCGGTCACCTCGCGCGCCTGGACCGGTGCCAAGGCATGCGGCACCGGGCGCGCCGCGCGCGGCGTCGCAATCAGCCGCAGTGTCGGATTGTCCACGCCATGACGGCGCGCCAGAAATCGGAAGAAGCTGCGCACAGCGGCAAGATGGCGGGCCCGCGTGGCGTTGCCGGCTCCGTCGGCGGCAAGGGCCGCCAGCCAAGCTCGCAGATCGGCCTGCCGCAAGCCCACCAGCGCCGCAAGATCGGCTTCCCCCCCAAGATGCTTCGCCAGAAACCCCAGGAAGCCAGCAATGTCGGCGCCATAAGCTTCCACCGTCAGCGGAGAAGCACGGCGTTCCTGGCCAAGCCAATCCAGGAAGGCAACGCGCGCTTCCTCGCCGGTCATCGCCTTGGAGCGTTGTTGGTGGGGGATGCAGTCAATGTTTCCGTCAGCATCAAAGCTTCCGTTTTGACCCAGGAAAGTATGCCGTCATCCCGGCACATATGCTGTCATTCCCGCATGTACATTGTCATCCCCGCGAAAGCGGGGACCCAGGGGGATCAGCGCCGGCATCGGCATCCTGGGTTCCCGCTTTCGCGGGAATGACTACGAGGTGGTCGGAATTGCGCGACCCGCAAAGCCTCAGCGCCCGAGCGCGGCAGCCACGGCTCGGCCGAGAAAGGCGAGCGGACCCTTACCCTGTGCGGGGTCGAGCACATCCGGGCTCCGGGCCAGCAGGGCGACCAACGCTGGCGGACCCTCCCCCGGCACGCGGACCAAAGCGTCGTGCCTGGCCAAACCCGCAGCTTCCGCGTGGAGCAGGCGCGCATCAGACGGCGCATCGCGGAACACCACCTGCCGCCCGTCGAGCACCCGGCCGACCGTGCCGGTCGGCAGCGAGCGCGCTCCCGGATGATCCGCCTCGAGGCAGAGATGAGCAGCGTCAACTGCGAGTATGGCCGGCATCTCGCCGCTGACGCAGTCCGCGGGATCCGACGAGCGTAACAGGGCCAGCACGGCTTCCTGAACGCGGGCGGCCACTCCCGCCGCGGAACGGCCCGCCGCCAGCAGGACATCGGCACGCTCACGCTGGGCCTGGACCATCGCCGCCATGTGATCTGCCAAGCCCTCGCCATGCACGCGTGCCGGCGGCGTCAGCACGCCGTAGAGCTCGACGTGCTCCGCCAGCCAGGCTGGATTGGCACGCAGGAACGCCTCAACGAACGCTGCCTCCCCCGATGGCAGGCTCATCCGGTCAGGCAATCTGCTGGCCGGTCTTGGCCCAGTCGGCCAGGAATGCAGCCAAGCCCTTGTCCGTCAGCGGATGGTTGAACAACTGCCGGAGAATGGCGGGCGGGACGGTGCAGACATGGGCACCCAACTTGCCGGCCTCGACCACGTGCGTCGGGTTGCGCACCGAGGCGACCAGCACCTCGGTCTTGAAGCTCGCATAGTTGCGGAAGATCGTGACGATGTCAGCGATCAGCGCCATGCCGTTCTCGCCGATGTCATCCAACCGGCCGATGAACGGGCTGACGAAGGTGGCCCCGGCTTTCGCCGCCAGGATCGCCTGCGCGGCCGAGAAGCACAGTGTCACGTTGACCATCGCGCCATCGTCGGTCAGCCGGCGGCAGGCGCGCAGCCCGTCGGGCGTCAGC
>DATMND010000332.1:0-12266 GCA_035569235.1 Acetobacteraceae bacterium
GCAGCCGCTGGGATCGATCCAGCCGACGTTGCCGTCGCTCCGCCGGTAGACGACGTTCAGCTCGCCCGACGTGCTGTTGCGGAACATCAGCACCGGCTGATCGGCAAGATCCATCCGCATCACCGCCTCGCCCACCGACAACAGGCTGATCTCCGTCACCTGCTCGGCAATGACGGTCGCATAGGCAACCGTCTCGGCTTCGCCGTTGGCGGCAGGCGGGGCGGCATTGTCTTCCTGGCGCAGGATATACTGCCGCGCCGCCTCCGGACGCTCGCGATTGGCCGTGTCGCGCGCGTGCTCGTTCACCCGCCGGCGATAGCGCCGCAGCCGCTTCGCGATGTGCTCGGCCGCATCGTCGAACGCCGAGTTGGCATCCGCCGCCTCGCCTTCGCCGCGCAGCGTCAGTCCCCGGCCGGCATGCACATTGATATCGCAGGTGAAGAAACTTCGCGCGCGGCTGAACGTGACATGCGCCTCCAGCGCATGATCGAAATACTTGTTGGAGATAAGGTCCAGGTGATCCGACACGCGCGTGCGCAGCGCATCCGACAATTCCACCTGCTTGCCCGAAACAGTGATCTGCATCATACCTCTCCCCCAACGCCAAAAAGCGGGGTTGCGCCGGAATGGCGGCCTCAGGCCGGCACGGCTTTCTCCCGCCGGCGCTGCACGGAATTGGGGATGCGCAGCGCCTCCCGGTATTTGGCCACGGTCCGGCGGGCAATGTCCACGCCTTCCTGCCGGAGGGCCGCCACGAGCGCATCGTCCGACAATATCTCGTCGGCCGTTTCGGACCCGACAAGCGCCCGAATGCGATACCGCACTGCCTCCGCACTATGACTTTCGCCGTGGGTGCCCGAGATCGCCGTGGTGAAGAAATACTTCAATTCGAACGTTCCGCGAGGCGTCGCGATGTATTTGTTCGCCGTTACCCGGCTGACGGTACTCTCATGCATTTCCACCGCCTCGGCGATATCACGCAGAATTAACGGCCGCAGATAGGCAACCCCATGACGCAGGAATCCGTCCTGCCGGCGAATGATTTCGGCTGCAACCTTCAGAATTGTCTGTGCTCGCTGCTGCAACGAGCGGACCAGCCAGTTCGCACTTGCCAGATGCTCGGCGAGGAACAGCCGGTCCTCCTTGCGCGCGAGGGGTGCGACACGTGCATAGAATCGGTCGTTGACCAGCAGCCGCGGCATCGTCTCCGGATTGAGCTCGATCAGCCAATCGCCGTCCGCGCCCGGCCGCATCAGAATATCCGGCACCACGAGTTGCACCGGCGTCGTCTCGTAGCTCGCCGCCGGTTTTGGATCGAGCGCGCGTATTTCGGCAATCATGTCCGCGAGGTCATCGGCATCGACGCCGCAGATCGCCATCAGCCGCCGCAGATCCCGGCGCGCCAGCAACTGGAGATTGTCGAGCAGCGCCGCCATCGCCGGGTCCAGCCGGTTGAGTTCGGCAAGCTGTGCAGCCAGGCATTCCTTCAGATCGCGTGCGAACAGACCCACCGGGTCGAAGCGCATCATGCGCGAACGCACCGCCTCGACCCGTTCGAGCGGGATCGCCATGGCATCGGCGATCGCCGCGGGCTCCGCGGTCAGCCGTCCGGCCGGGCAGAGCAGCGCGATCAGATGCGCACCGATCATCCGGTCCACCGGATCATCGAATGAGAGCCGAAGCTGCTCGCCGAGATGCTCGCGCAACGGGCGACGCGCAGCCGCAATATCCTCGATGCCGCGTTCGTCGGTCTGGAAGTCGCGCGCCCCGCCATGCCCATTGATCGCCTGCGGCGGCGGGCCGCCATCGGCCACGCCGCCCGGATCATAGGTCTCGCTGAAATCGGTATCGAGCGGCGCCGCTGTCTCGGACGGCAACGTATCCGCCTGCGCGAACTGCGCGACATCCGTGGTTTCAGTGACCCGCTCGGGACCCTGGTCCAGCGCCGCGCGCTCGGTATTGGGAATCTCGGCGCTGTCATCGCGCTCGAGCAGCGGATTTCGTTCCAGCTCCTCATCGACGAAGCTGGCCACCTCGATGTTGGAATATTGCAGGAGCTTGATGGCCTGACGCAGCTGCGGCGTCATCACCAGGGTCTGCGCCTGGCGGAGATCGAGACGTGGACCGAGAGCCATCGCGGCTGGCCTAGTTGTGCATCACCCGGCGACTCGTCAGCGCCAGCATCATGCTACAGGCTGAACCTTTCGCCGAGATAAACACGGCGCACGTCCTCATGCGCCACCACTTCGTCCGGCCGTCCCTCCATCAGCACTTGGCCATCATGCATGATGTAGGCACGATCGATGATGCCGAGCGTTTCCCGCACATTATGATCGGTGATCAGCACGCCGATGCCGCGATCCTTCAGATGCGACACAAGGTCGCGGATCTCGCCGACGGCGATAGGGTCGATTCCCGCCAGCGGTTCGTCCAGCAGGATGTAGGCGGGCTGCGTCGCCAGCGCGCGGGCGATCTCCACGCGCCGCCGCTCGCCGCCAGACAAGGCGAGCGCCGGCGTGCGGCGGAGATGGCCAATGCCGAATTCGGCCAGCAACTCGTCCAGCATCAGGTCGCGCTTGTCCGGATCGGGCTCCACCACCTCGAGCACCGCCATAACGTTCTGCTCGACATTGAGGCCGCGGAACACGCTGGCCTCCTGCGGCAGATAGCCGATGCCGAGGCGCGCGCGGCGATACATCGGCAGGCTGGTGATGTCGGCGCCGTCCAGGCTGATCCCGCCGGTGTCCGGCTGCACCAGGCCGATCATCATGTAGAACGTTGTGGTCTTGCCGGCGCCGTTCGGGCCGAGCAGACCGACCGCCTCGCCACGCCGCAGCTCGATCGACACGTTCCGCACCACCGGGCGCTTCTTGTAGGTCTTGCCGACACCGCGCGCCGCGAGCCCGGCACCGCCGGGCAACAGCCGAAGCTCCGCGGCAGCCCGGGTCTCTGTCCGCATGACGTTCATCGCGCCGCTCCCGCTGGTTTGGCTGCGGCCGCTGCGCCTGGCTGGCCCGGCGTGGGCTGACCTGGCGCGGACGGTCCGGTAAGCTGTTTGCTGGTCTCATCGTTCGGAATGACCAACCCCTGGATCCGCTCGCCGGTGCCTGCGAGCAGACGCGAAATGCCGGTCTTCATGTTGACCTCTGCTTCCGAACCTTCGAGCTGGTTCTGTCCGCGCGTGATGCGCACACGCCCACCCAGCCGGGCGATGCCGGTGTCGGGCACATAGACCGCACGGTCGCCGGTGGCGGTGTCGGTGAGGGTACGCACCGAAACATTGCCGTACGCCTCGACCTTCTCCAGCTTGCCGGAGGCCCCCAGTGGATCGTCGGCGGCCTGAGGCTTCGCCGCCACAGGCGTCGCGCCGGCCGGCGGGGGCGGTGCGTCGGTCGTGTAGGCTACCAACGTATCGGCGGCGACACGGCGACCATCGTTGGTGACCACCACCGCATTGCCGCGCGCCACAGCCATGTGCTTCTGCGACCAGTATTCCATGCTGTCCCGCGCGGTCAGCACGTCATTCGGCGTGGTGAGCTTCAGGTCGTGCCCGTGCATCACCAGCACGGACTGATCGATGTCGTACACCGCATGATCGGCCTGCGCCTGGTCAGTGGTGGTGAAGATGTGCACATGTCCCTCGGCCTGGACCCGATAGATCTCGTTGCCGCCCGTGTCGCTATCGGCATTAGCTCCGATCTGGGCCGGCTGAGGCTCTGCCCCGTTCTTGGGCCGGTAGAAGGCAATCAGGCGATCCCCGGTCACAGTCACATTCCCCCGCACCGCCCGCGCATTGCCGCGTGCGATCACCTCCCGCTGGTCCTGCCGCCACTCGATGCCGTCGCTCGCGGTGATGTCGATCGGCCCGCCATGCGTCATATCCAATTGCTGTGCCCGCACGCTTCCGAATGGGATCGCCGCTGCGATCGACAGCACGGCCGAGAGAAGTGTCACCCTGGCGCTCACTGCTGACGCACCGATCATCATGGTGATGATCCGTTCAGAACGAGGTGGGCGGGGCCAGCGAACTGGATGGCGGTGCCTTTGTCGGTGACGGTAAACCCCTGGGAGTCGAGGGTGCCGAATGGGCCTTCGGCGTGCGTGGGATCGGCGCTGGCGGCAGCGCCGTTCTTCAGGTCAACCGATGCGCTGGCGGTCACCAGCGTCGTGCCGTCGTCGCGGTAGAGGGTGACAGCCTGCGACAGGTCGAGTTGGCTGGTGTGTTGCAGATACACGCCAAGCTTGGAGTGCAGCATCAGCCAGGTTCCGTCCTGCATGGTGATGTCGGCTTTGGGCACGGTCAGGTTGATCCGGTCCGGACCATCCTGCTGGGCGGTCGCAGCCGTCACCGTGTAGGGCCGGCCGTGGTCATCCACGCCGCGGTAGCGGGCATCGGTCATGCGGGCACCGCCCACCTCTCCGGCCATGCGCTGGAACGCGATGCGCGCCGTTTCCTTCGCGCGATCGATCTGCGGCCAGAGCGCAATGCTGGCGAGCAGGAGCAGCGCGCCCGCGGGCAGCAGCCATTTGGTCAGCGTGATGACGATGCGCCTGCGCGCCAATCCGCGTCGAGTTGGCGGTATGCGCACGCGAGCGGCCGCGGCGCCGACCAGATACTGTCCGGGTCGTCGCGCGGGGCTGGACCGGACGGGCAAGGGGTCTACCGTCATGCCAAACCGGCCCGCAGCAGATCGTGGACATGGAGGATGCCGATCGGCATGCCGCGTGGATCGACCACAAACAGGGTCGTTATCGGCCGACCACGTGCATTCATCGCGTGCAGCGCCTCGACCGCGAGCGCGTCGGGGGCGATGGTGCGTGGCGCGTGGGTCATGATGTCGCCCACCCGGCGGGACAGCAGGTCGGGTCCCATGGCACGCCGGAGGTCGCCATCGGTGACGATGCCGACGAGGCGGCCACCGCCGTCAACTACGCCTAGGCAGCCAAAGCGCTTCTCGGTCATCAGCAGGAGGGCGCGGTCCATCGCGGTGTCGGGTGGCGCGAGCGGGACCGCATCACCGCTGTGCATCAGTTCGCGAACGCGGCGTAGCCGTGTGCCGAGGCGGCCGCCGGGATGAATCTGATGGAAGTCGGCCTCGGTGAATCCGCGCCGGGTCAACAGGGCAACCGCCAAGGCGTCTCCGAGCGCCATCTGCATGGCCGTGGACGTGGTCGGCGCAAGGCCCATCGGGCAGGCTTCAGCGGCCGGAGGCAGAGCAAGCGATATGTCGGCCGCGGTTGCCAGCGTGGATCCGGCGCGGGCGGTGATAGCGACCAGCGGCAGAGCGAAGCGACGAGAATGGGCGACAAGATCGGCCAATTCGGCGGTTTCCCCGGAATTGGACAATGCCAGCACGGCGTCGCCGGGTACGATCATGCCCAGGTCACCGTGCGAGGCTTCGGCCGGATGGACGAACAGCGCCGGGGTGCCGGTGGAGGCGAACGTTGCGGCTACCTTGCGGGCGATATGACCTGACTTGCCCATGCCTGACACCGCCACGCGCCCGGTGACCGCCGCGAGCATATCCACCGCGCGGGCGAAGCTGTTGTCCAGGCAAGCGGCAAGCGCCTGGAGGCCGGCCGCCTCGGTACGTAGAACAGCGCGCGCCACCTCGAGCTGACCTGCCCCCGGGGGCAGGTCGCTTTTCGCCCTGGCGGCAGCAACGGCGGCAGTCATCGCTCAGCGTAGTCCCTTATGGCGCGGTGCAAGTAGTCTGTATTGACCACAGGGCGTGGCCGGGTCAACCTCCACGACAAATGCGGACAAGAATCATGCCACTGCATGGTGGCTTGATTGGATCAGTGCGCAAAAATATCGGGTTGCTCATAGCCGAGCAGGTCAAGCCGCGCCCGGGCCGGGAGGAATTCGAAACACGCTTCGGCAAGGTCGCGGCGTCCTTCACGGAGCAGCAATGCGTCAAGCCTGGCCCAGAGCGCGTGCAGGTGCAGCACGTCGGAGGCAGCGTAGGCGAGCTGTTCGGCAGTCAGTTCCACTGCCCCCCAGTCAGAGGTCTGCTGCTGCTTGGACAGTTCCACGCCAAGCAGGTCGCGGCAGAGGTCCTTCAGCCCGTGGCGGTCGGTGAAGGTTCGGGTGAGGCGGGCTGCGATCTTCGTACAGCGGACCGGCGCGACCTTGATGCCCAGGCTGTGCTGCAGGACGGCGACATCGAAGCGTGCGAAGTGCATCAGCTTCACCACGCCGTGGTCGGCAAGAAGCCGTGCGAGATTGCGGCAGTCGTAGCCGCGCCCTCCGAGCGACGGCGGGATGAGCTGCACCAGATGGGCATGGCCGTCGCCGGCCGAGAGCTGCACCAGACAGAGCCGGTCGCGATGCGGGTTCAGTCCCATCGTCTCGGTGTCAACCGCGACGACCGACCCGAGCGCGAGCCCATCGGGCAGATCGTGCTTATGGAGATGGATCGTGCCGCCCGGCATGAACTGTGTACTGACCACTTACGGTGCTCCCCGGGTCGCGCCCGGGGACAGGCTTGGTGCCCAGGAGAAGACTCGAACTTCCACGACCTTGCGGCCACAGGTACCTGAAACCTGCGCGTCTACCAATTCCGCCACCTGGGCAAACCGGTGTCCCGCGACGTGAGCGCGAGAGCGGTAGGGCGCGCGATGTAGCCCCCGCCCGTCCGAACGTCAACGGGCCGTTTCTTCAGATTGCCACAAACAAGGCGTACGCTGCGGCAATCAGGCCCATTGCACCGGCCCCGAATGCCAGCGCGGTGATGCGGGTCACCACGGCGACCGATGCCAGGACGATGGCAATCTGCAATGCGCCGACCACGAGCTCAAACTCATGGTAGCGGTGAAACGCTGCGTCGCGCGCTGCTTCCTCGGCTTTCGCCCGTGCGGCGAGCTGCTTCGCCCCATCACCCTGCGGTTCGTCGCGCATGCGCGCCTCGGTCTCGTGGGCATGCTTGATCTCCGCTTGCGGCCCGGCGTCTGCGGCATTCGGCAGATTTGCCAGAACACCGGCTTCAGCCGCCAGCACTGTCGCGCGGACAGTCTTCGCCTGGTAGAATGCCCAGTCATCAGCCACCGCGACATGATGCGTCAGATACTCGTTCTGCGCACCCTTCTCGCCCATTTCCGCCAGTGCGAGCGCCGCCGCGAGTACCGCGATCAGTACAGCGATGCGGCGTGCGGTGGAATCGCCGTGAAGCGCGTGCGAGTGATGCGCCTCCTCGATCCCTTCACGTGCGTGCTCGATCGTCTCACTCATTGTTTTTGTTCCATTTCGGTGCAACCGGTCACGCCGCGTCGGGCGCGGGCGCCCCAGGTGAAGCCGCCTCGATCTCGGCATCCTGCGCTGGCGCCTCCAGCACCTCGCGGACCTTGGCGGCGAGGGCAGCGAGGTTGAACGGCTTGGCGATGAAGTGCACACCGCGATCCAGCGTGCCGTTTTTCAGGACCGCGTTGCGTGTGTAGCCGGTCGTGAACAGCACGCGCATGCCCGGTCGTGCGCTGCGCGCGGCATCCGCCAACGCTTGTCCGTTCACTCCCCCGGGCAATCCGACATCGGTGAACAGCAGGTCGATCCCGCCTCGGTCGACGATGAGCCGGACTCCTTCCATTGCATCTCCTGCTTCCAACACCTCGTACCCCATCTCGCGCAGCGCTTCGACCGCTGTGCGGCGCACGCCTTCATCATCTTCCACCACGAGGATCGTCTCGCCCTTGGCCTTGGGTTGCGCATCCGTCGCCGCACCCGCCGCAGGCGTCCGCCGCGGTTCCTGCCTGATAAAGCGCGGCAGATAGATCTTCACAGTGCTGCCCTGCCCCGGCTCACTGTCGATCGCCAGGTGTCCCCCGGATTGCTTAACGAAGCCGTATACCATCGAAAGACCAAGACCGGTGCCGCGACCGAGCGGCTTCGTGGTGAAGAACGGCTCGAACGCCTTGCTGATGACCTCCGGCGTCATTCCGGTTCCCGTATCGGTGACCGCGAGCATCACGTAGTGTCCAGCGGTCACTTCCGCATGCGACGCGGCGTAGGCATCATCGAGCTGCGCGTTGGCCGTCTCGATGGTCAACCTGCCGCCTTCAGGCATTGCATCGCGTGCATTCACGGCGAGGTTGAGCAGGGCATTCTCGAGCTGATTGCTGTCTATCCGTGTGAGCCACAATCCACCGGGCACCACTGTTTCAATCGCAATGGTCTCACCCAGCGTCCGGCGCAACAGCTCCGAGATGTTGGACACGAGGCGCCCCAGGTCCAGCGCCTCCGGTTCGAGCGGTTGCTGGCGCGAGAAAGCGAGCAGCCGGTGGGTGAGCGTTGCTGCACGCTGCACGCCGGTCATCGCCGCATCGGCCAGCCGCATGAGAGACGCGCTGCCTGGCGGCAGCCGGCGCTGAAGGAGCTCGATGTTGCTGCTTATCACCGTCAGGTGGTTGTTGAAGTCGTGTGCTATTCCGCCAGTGAGCCGTCCAACCGCTTCCATCTTCTGCGATTGGCGCAATGCCTCCTCGGCAATTTCACGCCGGCGCACCTCCGCCTGAAGCCTTGCCAGCGTGTCGCTCTGCCGCCGCCCTTGCCGCATTGCCAGCAAGCTGAGCCCGAGCAGGCCGAGTGTCGCGGGGATCCCGAAGATCAGGTGTGACGCCATCAGACCGCGCCACTCCCGTACAATCGAATCCCAGCGTCGTTCGACTGCGATATACACGGGATAGGTCGCCAGCTTGCGGTACGCGATCAGGCGATCGATGTCATCGGCCGCGGAGCGCCCGCGCACCAGTCCTCCCTCGGGCGTCCGCGCGATTGCGTCCGCCAGGAGCTTGTCGCGTACCGGTGCCCCACCGGAGCGCACCGCTTCGGGATAGTTGGCCAACTGTGTCCCGTCGTCGCGAACCAGGGCGGCACTGAAGTCTGTGTCGCCGCCGAACATGTCGCGATCGAAATCGCGAAAATAGCTGGGCGGGACACCGACGAGGATCACACCGGAGAAGCGGCTCGGATCGTCGCCCCTGCGGGTGGCAACCGAGAATACGTCCGCGCCCGTGAGCCGGCCGAATACGATACCGCCGATATAGAACGGCAGATGCGAATCCCGCAGCGCCTTGAAATATTCGCGGTCGCTGAGATTGACATTGTGATCCACCGGATACCGCGAGGTTGCCACCAAGGGCTGGCCGGAACGCCCGGCCACGATGACAGCAGTCACCTGGGGGAAGCCTGCGATCATCGCCCCGAGCCTGTCATGCAGCTCCTGCTCGCGGGCGATGACCGCATCATCGCTCAGGCCGCCGACAAGGTCATTCACCCGGCCGCTGAGCAGCATGTCGCTGTCCAGCACCTTCGTCGCCTGCTCTTGCGCAACAGCAAGGTCGCTCTGCAGGTCGGCCGTCGCCTCCCGCAATGTGCCGCGCCACGCGAGCCAGCCGCCGCCGATCAAGACGAGCACCGGCAGGATGATGGAGGCGACCACCAATCCCCGCAGAGACCATACAGTCCCGGATTTCGCGCCGGTTTCGTTCATCCGCGAAAGCGTCTCCCCCGGCATCGCTCAGATCGTGTTACCGCAACGATTGATGTCATAGTACGGACCATACGGCCAGACGCACACCGCGAGCGCCTCTCACGCTGCCGTGATGATCGTCGGACGATTATAGGAGGCGACAATGGCGAATGCGATAAGGCCGGTCCTGGTGATCGGCAGCCTGAACATGGACCTGGTGGCACGCTGCGAGCGCCTGCCGGCGAAGGGCCAGACGGTATTCGGCAACGATTTCTTCACTTCCGCCGGCGGCAAGGGGGCCAATCAGGCCGTCGCGGCGGCAAGGCTCGGCGCTCGGGTCGCGATGGCGGGCTGTGTCGGCGACGACGAGTTCGGCCGCACCCTGGTTGCCGGACTCAACGAAGCCGGCATTAGCACGGAGGCCGTCGTGCCCGTGGATCGGCCGACCGGAACGGCGTTGATCACCATCGATGCCGACGGCGCCAACACCATCGTAGTGATCTCCGGCGCGAATGCGTCATGCGACATGGCGCGGGTCGATCATGCGATGGTGAGTGTTGACGGCCCGGGGGTCCTGTTGCTGCAGCACGAGATTCCTCCCGAGGCGACCGCACATGCGATCCGCGTGGCGCACCGATCCGGCTGGTTCGTCATTCTGAACCCGGCACCGGCGGCTCCCCTGGCGATGGAACTGCTGCCGCTCATCGATATCATAGCGCCGAATGAGACAGAGGCCGCGGCAATCACCGGGCTCCGCTTGTCGTCGCGCGCCGATGCGCTGGTCGCGGCGCGTCAGCTGGTGGCGCAGGGTGCGCGCGGCGTGCTGATCACGCTGGGTGGCGACGGCGCGCTGTATTGCGACCAGACGCGCTCCCTGCATTGTCCCGCGGTTGCCGTTCAGGCGGTCGATACCACAGCCGCGGGCGACGCCTACATCGGCGCACTGGGTGCGGCGCTGGTCGAGGGACGCGAACTGCCCGACAGCCTCGGCCTCGCCGCCGCTGCCGCCGCGCTGTCGGTGACGCGGCTTGGTGCGCAGCCGTCACTCGCCTCGCATGCCGAACTGACGGATTTCATCGCGCGCCATGGCACGCCGACACCGGAGGCATTGCCGTTGCGATGACAGCCTCCGGGCCGCTTGCCCGTCCGGCCGCGGGACGCTCTGATCCAACCGATTGATCCTGGAGTCAAAGCCATGGCGCCGCGTGTCGATCCCGTCCATTCCGATGCCGAGGTCCCGGCACGCACCAGCGTCGTCGTGGTTGGCGGCGGCATCATCGGCACCAGCACGGCGTTCTTTCTCGCACGCAAGGGGATTCCCGTTGTGCTGTGCGAGAAGGGCCACATCGCCGGCGAGCAGTCGAGCCGCAACTGGGGCTGGTGTCGCAAGATGGGCCGTGACCCGCGCGAGCTACCGCTGGCGATCGAGGCGCTGCGTCTGTGGCAGGAGATGAACACACTGACCGAGGCGGAGACCGGCTTCCGCCAGTGCGGCATCGTCTATTTGTGCAAGACGCCTGCGGAAATGGCCAAGCGCGAGGCATGGCTGGAGCATGCGCGCCCTTACCAGCTGGACAGCCGGCTGCTCTCGCGCGACGAGGCGATGCAGGTGCTGCCGGGTCTGACCGGCGATTGGCAGGGTGGGCTCTACACCTCGAGCGATGGCCGCGGCGAACCGCAGAAGGCCGCGCCAGCGATCGCCGAAGCAGCCCGCCGCCATGGCGCCAGCATCCTCACGCAATGCGCCGTGCGCGGCATCGAGACACAGGCCGGCCGCGTCGCCGCGGTGGTGACCGAGAAGGGACGTATCGCGTGCGACAGCGTCGTGCTGGCCGGCGGGGTCTGGTCGCGCCTGTTCTGCGGCAACCTCGACATGCGCCTGCCGCAGCTCAAGGTGATGTCGTCGGTAATGCGCACCGAGAAATTCGATGCCGGCTTGGAGACATCGTGCAGCGGCTTCGGCTTCGGCGTGCGGAAGCGGCTCGACGGCGGCTACAACGTGGCAAGCTGGAGCGGCAACGTGGTTGACATCGTGCCCGACACGTTCCGCTTCTTTGGCGATTTTCGGCCTTCGCTGGGGCTGCAATGGCGCAACCTGCGGCTGCGCATCGGGGGCAAATTCCTGGAGGAATGGCAGGTTCCGCGCCACTGGAAGCTGGACGCGGCTTCGCCGTTCGAGCGCGTGCGCACGCTGGATCCTGAGCCGTACGGGCCCATCCTCGAACAGGCGCGCAAACATCTCACTGCCGCGTTCCCGGCGTTCCGCGACATGCGGGTCGCGGAGAGCTGGGGCGGGGTGATAGATGTCACGCCCGACGCCGTGCCGGTGATCTCCGCGGTGGATACACTGCCGGGGTTCCACATCGCCACGGGATTTACCGGTCATGGCTTCGGCATCGGCCCCGGCGCGGGGCGGCTGATGGCGGAGATAGTGACCGGCGACACCCCGGTGGTCGATCCGACGCCGTTCCGCTACAGCCGGTTCATCGACGGTTCGCGTCCGCGGCCCTCGCCGCTGGCGTGATGCGGCTTGATCGGGGAGCTTCACGCGATGCTCGCGCGGTCGCCGATCCGGCCGCCTCGCTGTCCGAGGCCGAGGCCGACGCCAGGCTCGCGGCGCCGCAGGCGCTGTACCGGCGGGTGATTGCTCCGTGGAGGGCGAGTATCCATTCCCTCGCCGTACCAGGGCCAATTGGCTGTCCGGCGTTCCCCCGGGCTGATCTGACACAGGGAACATCGGCAAGCAGCGTGCCGCGCCCCTCAGAATTCTGTAGCCATGCGGTCAAAAGTACGTATTATCAC
>DATMND010000333.1:0-7671 GCA_035569235.1 Acetobacteraceae bacterium
CCCCGCTTGGAAGCATACGTGTGGGAAGCCAAGTATAACACGCGGGAAGGTCTGTTATCGCTTCTTGTGTTCGCTTTCAGTTATGCTAAAAGGGCATATGGCCAGTTCGTTCACGGATGCCCGCAAGCGTCAACTCGCCCGCCTGGGCGGCACCAAGCCCCCGACCGCCCGCGCGGCAATTGCGCTTGCCAAGTCGCAAGCCTACCAAGATGCGGCAGACGCCCCAGCCACGCTGCGGGCCTACGCGACTGACCTCGCGAATTACAGGACCTGGTGCGACCGGCATGGCTTCCAGCCGATGCCCGCCACGCCGGAGGTCGTCGGGGCCTATCTTGCGGCAGCCGGCGAGGGCTACGCGCTGCCCACGCTGCGCCGCCGTGTCGCCGCCATCGCACGCGCCTGCGGTGTCGCCGGGCAGCCGCTGGACACCAAGCATCCGGCGATCCGCGAGACGCTCCGCGGGATCGGTCGCAAGCATGGCGCACCAGCCCGCCGAGCAGCCGCATTGACGACGGCTGAGGTCAAGCGGCTGTGTCGGGCATGCGGGCTCGATCTTGCCGGCGTGCGTGACCGCGCGCTGTTCCTTCTGGGTTTTGCCGGCGCGATGCGGCGCGCGGAACTGGTCGGCCTCGACGTGGACCACGTGACCTGGACGACCGAGGGGCTGAAGCTGCTGATCGAGCGCTCGAAGACCGACGCTGAGGGTGAAGGTGCCGAAATCGCCATTCCACGTGGCCGCGCGGATGACACCTGCCCGGTCGCAGCCCTCAAGGAATGGTTGACGCTGTCCGAAATCACCACTGGTCCGCTGTTCCGCAAAGTCAATCGCGGTGGCGCAGTCGAGACGTCTCGATTGAGCCCCGATGCAGTACGTCAGATCCTTCTCAAGCGGGCTGCCAAGGCCGGACTGAAGGGCACGTTGGCGGAACCGGTCAGCCCGCACGGCCTGCGCGCAGGGTTCGTGACGACGGCCTACCGGAATGGCGTGCCGGACGAAGAGATCATGGGTAACACGCGGCATCGGAGCCTGACCACAATGCGCAGCTACGTGCGGCGCGCCAAACTCAGCCAGGTAAGTCCGGCAAGCAAGTTGGGACTCTGAATTGAGCGACAGCTTCGTGATCACTGTCCAAACGACGCGGTCTGCCTGATATTGGCCACAGATGAAGCGCGCCGGAGTTTCTTCGCCGAGTCGTGGCCAATTGCCACTGTAGCCTGGCGCCGTCTCCTATCCACGGCATCGGCGTATTTGCCCTTCGCGACATCCCCGAGGAAAGAATCCGTACAACACCCTCCCCAAGTACGCCAGGCCTGGCTATGTGCGCATGACGAGTGCCGAACTTGATGCGCTACCGCCAAAGCTGCGTGAGATGATTTGTGCGCGGCCCGTCTCCTATGCATGAGGCTCGGCACCGGCCATTCCGGCGCAGGCCTCGTAACCCTGCATACCGTGAGATGGGTCGCCCCTATCACAGGCAAACATCTGGTCTGGTATAAGGACTGTTTCATATCGGCGCCGCAAGGTGGGACCTCAGCGGCCCAGCATGTCCGCGCCCTGGTACCAGGCCTGCACAAAAGGCAGGAACCACGGCTTGCCGTAATAAAGCGGCGATGTAGGATGGACAAGTTCGGCAAACGCGCTCTTGCCCTCCGGATGTCCAAGTAGCCGAAGCGCCGCTTTGCGCCCGAGCCACGTCGACATCACCACCCCCGAGCCGCAATAGCCCATCGCGTAGTGCATCCCGTCGCGCTCGCCGACATGCGGAAGCCGGTCGAAGGTATAGGCGATGTAGCCGAACCATGAATGCGTCAGTTCAACGTCGGCCAGCTCGGGAAAGATACGGGTCATATAACGCGAGAGACGTTCGGCAGCGAGCTTCGCACCGATCTCGGTATAGGCGGGGCGGCCGCCGAACAGCACGCGCGTGTTGTCAGGAGAAGGCCGGAAGTAGCAGAGCAGCCGATTGCTGTCGGACAGCATACGCCGTTTCGGCATCAGCGTCGCCATTAGGTTCGGCGACAGCGGCGCGGTGGCGACCATATAGCTGGTCACCGGGATGACCCGCCGGCGCAGACCCTGTGTCACCGGACCGGTATAGCCGTTCGTCGCTACGACCACGTTGCTTGCATTCAGCGATGCGCATGGGGTGGTCACGGTGAAGTCGTTGCCGTTGCGCTCAATTGCAGTGACCGGGCTGTTGCCGGCCACAGTCGCCCCGGCCTCCCGCACGCGCCCGATCAGGCCGGCATGATAGCGCGCGGGATGCAGTCCAGCACGCCGAGGCATTACCCGTCCGCCACAATAGATGTCGGTGCCGATCTCGCCACGTACCTCGGACTTTGGCACCATGTGGGCTTCGAGACCGGTCGTACGAAAAAGCTGTTCGGTCTCGCGTGCCAGCGCTTCATATTGCGCTGGCTTGACGATACCGGTGAAGCCGCCCGTCTCGGCATAGTCGCACGCGATATTCTCCTCTTCGAGGAAGCGCGGCAGGAACTCGTATGCCGCCTTCGCCTCGGCGAGCACCGCCAAGGCCTGATCGCGGCCGAAACGGCGCGTCAACTCGTCCAGTGACGGCTTTAACGCACTGCCAAGCATCCCGCCATTGCGCGAGCTGGCACCGATGCCCGGTGTCCCGGCATCGAACACGATGACGGAGCGGCCGGCGCGGGCCAGCGTTAACGCTGCCGACAGTCCGGTATAGCCAGCACCGATGACCGCAACGTCCGCGTGTGCGGGAAGCACCGGTGTCTCCTCATCGGTGGGTCGTGCGTGCTCCCACCAATACGGCACGTCCTTCATGACCAACTCCTGAACCGCAACAAAGGTTGCGGCCCTGGGCACGGCTTGGCAAGATGCCTGGCCGAAAAGGGGGCGGCGGCAGTTGAACTTGACGCTTGCGCATTCCAGGAACACCGAGCCGCTCGTCAAATTTATCGACGTCGAAAAGAGCTATGATGGTCATACACTAGCGGTCCGCGGTCTCACGCTCGAGATTGCACGAGCAGAGTTTCTGACGCTGCTTGGACCTTCCGGGTCCGGCAAGACCACCACGCTCAACATGCTTGCCGGCTTTGAACGACCTACGCGCGGCGAAATTTTGCTCGGCGGCAAACCGGTGGACCGGCTGCCGCCGTACGAACGCAACATCGGTATGGTGTTCCAGAACTACGCACTGTTTCCGCACATGACGGTGGGTGAGAACATCGCCTTTCCGCTCAGCGTGCGCCGCATGCGGCGCGCCGAGATCGCAGAACGCGTGCGGCGCGCACTGGAGATGGTTCGGCTGGAGGCATTCGCGGCCCGGCGCCCCGCGCAGCTCTCGGGCGGACAGCAACAGCGCATCGCCCTGGCCCGTGCGCTGGTATTCGAGCCGAGCCTGGTGCTGATGGACGAACCGCTTGGTGCGCTCGACAAGAAGCTGCGCGAGCAGATGCAGATCGAGATCAAGCTGCTGCACGAGCGGTTCGGGCTGACAGTTCTCTATGTCACGCACGATCAGAGCGAAGCGCTGACGATGTCCGACCGCATCGCGGTGTTTCATGACGGCAGGGTGGTGCAGCTGGGCACGCCGGACCTGCTGTACAGCAGTCCGTCCGACGCTTTCGTAGCGGGCTTCATCGGTGAGAACAATCTGCTGGCCGGTATTGTCGATGCGATCGCCGATCGATGTGTGCGCGTCGCGCTCGACGCCGGCTTCTTTGTAACGGCTACGCCAGTCGGGGACTTGCAGCGCCGCGCGCCCATCATCGTCGCAATCCGGCCGGAAAGCGTGCGGATCTCCGCCAGTTCGGTTGGCGATGAAAACACCAGCCGCGCGCAGGTGACCAGCCGGATCTATCTCGGCGACCACCAGCGGCTGTTGACCGATGTCGGCAACGGCCACACCATTAACGTTAAGGTTCCCGCGGATACTGATGTGGCTGCGGGAGCGCTGATCTTCCTTTCTTGGAAGACAGCAGACTGTCGTGCCTTCCCGGTTTCCGCGGCAGCGGCGCGGGCGCTGCAGCAGGCAAACCCCGAATAAGCTCCCAAATCAGCCATGGAGAAGACAATGAAGCCCCTCGGGTGCCTCAGTTTCATCGCGCTCGCTGCCGCGGCCATTGCCGCATGGCCTGCCGGCGCGCAGGAGCAACTGACGATCGCCTCGGCCGGCGGTGCCTGGCAGCAGGCGCAGCGCAATGCCTGGTATACGCCGTTCGCGCAGAAGATGGGCCTCAAGTTCAACGAGGAAGAGACCTCAGCCGGCATGGCGCGCGTTCAGGCGATGGTGCAGGCGCATAACATGACAGACGACGTGGTCACCGTCGACACGGCGCAGGTGCTTTCCGCCTGCGACTCAGGCATACTGGTACGCTTGGACTGGAGCAAGATCGCGCCGCGCGACGGTTTCCTGCCCGGTGCGGCGCGCGATTGCGGCATGGGCCTCGACGTCTACGGCGACATTCTCGCCTACAACACCGACGTGACAAAGAGCGACCCCCCGAGTTCGGTGCTGGCGCTGTTCGACGCCAAGCGCTGGCCCGGCAAGCGCGGCATGCAGAAGATCGCGCCCAACAATCTGGAGTGGGCGCTGGAAGCCGACGGAGTGCCGGTCGATCAGGTCTACAAGGTGCTCGCAACGCCGCAGGGCGTCGCACGCGCCTTCGCCAAGCTCGATACGATCAAGCAGGACATCGTCTGGTGGCAGGCCGGCGCGCAGCCGCCTCAGCTGCTCGCGTCGCGTGAGGTGGTGATGACCACCGCCTGGAACGGTCGTATCCAGAACCCGATCGACCACGAGAACGCGCCATTCAAGATCGTCTGGGCCAACGAGATGATCGAGTACGACATGATCTCCATCCCAAAGGGCTCGCCGCACCTCGACCTGGCGTACCAGTATCTCGCGTATGTGGCGCAGCCCGAGAACAACGCGCGGCTCGGCAAGTTCATTCCCTATGGACCGGTGGTGAAGGATGCAGTCAAGTATGTGCCGCAGGATGTCCTACCCAAGCTGCCGACGGCGCCCGACCACATGAAAGAGGCGTTGCCGATCGATATGGAGTTCTGGGCCGACTACGGCCAGGACCTGACGAAGCGCTTTAACGACTGGCTCGCGAAGTGACGCGTTGAGCGCGGGCACGGCGTCGCGCGCGGCCGCCCCCGGACTAGCCGCGGCCGTACGGCGCACGACGCGCGGTCAGCGGCTCGGGGCAATGCTATTGGTGGCGCCGCTGTTCGTGCTGCTGCTGCTCAGCTTTTGCCTGCCGATTGCCGCCCTGCTCACCCGCGCCGTCTATAATCCGACGATGCACGATGCACTGCCGCGCACGGCGGCGGCGCTCGATGCATCGCCCGGGCAGGGCGTGCCGGAGGACGCGGTGTTCGCCGCCTTTGTCGGAGACCTGCTGGATGCGAAGCGGGATGATTCGCTCTACAGCTTCGCTAAAGACCTGAACAATCTACTGCCCGCGGCGCGGAGCCACGTGCTGCGCACTGCGCGCGGCCTTTCGCCCGACACGCGCACGACGCGCGACGAGCTGATTGCGCTCGACCCGTTCTGGAACGAAAGCGAGACCTGGTCCGCCATCAGGAATGGCGTGCGTCCGTTTACGACGAACTACCTGCTCTCGGCCGTCGACCTGCACTGGACGGCGGAAGGCGATATCGGTGCGGTTGCGCCGGATCAGGCAATCTATCGTACGATCTTCGCCCGCACCTTCGGGATTGCCGCCGGCGTAACGCTGATCACGCTGGTGCTGAGCTTCCCGCTCGCCTGGCTATTGGCAAACCTGTCGGGACCGACGGCGGCGCGACTGATCCTGCTGGTGCTGCTGCCGTTCTGGACCTCGATCCTTGTTCGCACGGCGGCATGGACGGTACTACTGCAGCGGTCCGGCTTCCTGAATGAGCTGTTGCTCGGCCTGCACCTCACCGATCATCCGATCGACCTGATGTACACGCGCGCCGGCCTGATCATTGCCATGACGCATATCCAGCTGCCGTTCACGCTGCTGCCGATCTACAGCATCATGCGCACGATTTCGCCGTCGCAGATGCGCGCGGCCTATTCGCTGGGCGCGCGGCCGTTCGCCGCGTTCCGCCGCGTCTATCTGCCGCAGGTGATGCCGGGCGTGATGGCTGGCTGTCTGCTGACCTTCATCCTGTGCCTCGGTTACTTCATCACCCCCGCGCTGGTGGGTGGACCGGCCGATCAGCTCATCGCCAACTTCATTTCCAACTACATCAACATCGATCTGAACTGGCCGATGGCCGCCGCGCTCAGCGTCATCCTGCTGGCGCTCACGCTCGGGCTGTTCGCGGCGTTCGCCCGCATGTTCGGCATTGACCGCATGAAGCTCGTGTGATCATGCTGCTGTCACCTTATGCGACGCTCGCCGACAAGATCCGGATGGCGGTGCTGCTGGCGTGGTGCGGGCTCGTTCTGGTATTTCTGGTGCTGCCGATATTCGTGCCAGTGCCGCTGTCGGTGAATGCCGAGGCGTTCTTCACCTACCCGTTGAAGGGTTTCTCCTGGCGCTGGTATCGCGACGTCCTCGGCAGCGGTGCATGGCGCGAGGCGATCTGGCACAGCATCGTCATCGCCATCGGCGTCACCTCGCTGGCGACCTCCCTGGGCACACTCGCCGCCGTCGGGCTGTCAAGCCCGCGCATGCCCGCGCGACGCATTGTCATGGCGGTGCTGATCTCGCCCCTGGTGGTACCCGTCATCATCACGGCCGTTGGCGCCTACCTGTTCTATGCGCCGATCGGCTTGGCCAACTCGTTCATCGGCATCATCATCGCGCAGACCACGATCGCAGCGCCGTTCGTCGTCGTGACCGTGGGCGCGAGCCTCGCCAATTTCGATCGAACGCTCATGCGGGCAGCGGCGATCTCCGGCGCGCGGCCGTTCGTCGCGTTCCATCGCGTGATGCTGCCGCTGATCCTGCCGGGCGTGCTGTCGGGCGCAGCGTTCGCCTTCGTCGCGTCGTTCGACGAACTGGTGATCGCGCTGTTTCTGGCTGGGCCCGCGCAGCGCACGCTGCCGATGCAGATGTTCGTCGGTCTTCGCGAACACCTGGACCCGACGATCACCGCCGCGGCCACCCTGATGATGGGCCTTTCCTTTGTCTTGCTGATCATTGCCGATCGGCTGCGCCGAAGTTTGTCATAAGGGCCCGAGGAGAAACAACCGAATCATTTCCGGACGCGCCTCATACCACCTCGTCATGGCCGGCGAAGGTCAGCATCCGCGTCTTTGCTGCCAGCAACAAGGAAAGACGTGGATGCTGACCTTCGTCAGCATGACGATGAGGAAGCGACCGTCGCGCTTGATGGAGCACTTATTTCCCCCGGATCCTAAGGAGGCGGATCGGCCTACGCTGTCGTGCAATAGTACGTGCTCAGGTAGAAGCAGATCTCGCGCAGTGCCGATACATTTTGGTTGATCCGGCCAATCGCCTTGTCGCTCACGCCTTTGAAGCCGAATGAAACGACACCCCCCGACCTCTGCCGTTGTCAGTGCGGCAGACCTTAGGGTTGGTGCCCCCACGTTGCCCCCGATATCCTGATCGCTGGCGTCGGCAATGACGCGCGGCGCCACGATGCCGTTTCGGGTGGCGATGCCAGAGTTCGGGACCAGTAATTCCGGACACCACGCGCGCACACCACTCACTGGCAGCCACCGG
>DATMND010000334.1:0-2525 GCA_035569235.1 Acetobacteraceae bacterium
TCCACTGACACGCCGCTGCTGACGCAGCCCGGAAAATCCGGAAACACCACGTCAAAAACGAATTAAGAGTTTGTGCAACGAATTAAGAGTTTGTGCGGCGCGAAGCCGCCGCAGAAACTCCGTTGGACGAACGCGGGGCGGTTGGGTTGCGACTATGGAGATTTTACTCGGAGCGGATGGTGCGGATGCTGAAAATGGCGTCCCAAGCGGCACGTATTGTGGCTCTGGGCTGAGCCACCGGCGCCTGGCGCGGCGGTCTCCGGGCGACCGACAACGCCTTCGTGGCTAAACAAGGTGCGTCCGATTGCGCCGGCGACGAGCCGTCGCCGTGGCGTGTCGGATCACGCGGTAACAAGACCGGACCGTTTCGGCGAAGGTTTGTGCGACGGATCATGGTGCCATCGCCTGTCGCGGCGAAAGCGTGCGGATGAAAACCAGCCGCCCCTCGCAGTGCGGACAGGTCAGTGGCTCGATCGATGGCGTTGGCTCCGCGGCCGGTGGCACGGCCGGCGGAACGACGCCGTCCGGCGGCGGGCCGAGCCTCGATGGTGCCTGGAGTTGCAGCATCTGCCGGACCCGGGCGGCATTGTGGCGTTGCGCGGGATGCCACAGGCCGAAGTAACGGACCTTATGGAAGCCGCGCGGCAACACATGCTGAAGGAAGCGGCGCATGAACTCATGGCCGCTCAGACGGCAGGTTCGCGATCGGCCGGTCTTGCGTTCCCTGTATCGGATACTGACTGTTTCGTCGTCGAGACCGACGATGCGGGGGTTGGTGAGGGCGATGCGAAAGACGTAGCGGGCGAGGTACTCGAGCACGGCCTGATCGCCATCGCCCCAGGCGGTGACGTGGAGGATCCAGCGCTTACTCCACACGGCTTCCGGGATGATGAGATCGGGACACTTTCGGCGCAGGAGGTCCCGGAACTTGCCGCGCACCAATTTGTCGAGAGCCTTGATGGGCACCAGGAAGTTCCGCCGCGCCGGATGCCATGTCGTGGCATCCGCGGATATGCCGCCGCCACTGACCAGGCAATGAACGTGCGGGTGCAGGTTCAACTGCTGCGTCCAGGTGTGCAGCACGGCGAGCACGCCGACGGTGCCGCCGACATAACGGGGATCGCGGGCGAGTTCGATGATCGCCGCGGCACTGGCCTGCATCAGCACAGCATAGCCGTCGCGCTGCTGAGCACGCAGCACCTCGCGCAACTCGGCGGGCACTGTGACGGTGACGTGGAAGTACGGCACCGGCAGCATCTCCGCACGGCGGAGTTCGAGCCACTCCTTGGTCTGCGCGGTGTGACACTTCGGGCAACTGCGGTTGGCACAGGAGTGCCAGGAGAACATCTCCGTATCGCACTGTTCGCAGCGCCAGACCTGACCACCGAGTGCCGCGGTGCGGCAGTTGAGAATGTCCTCGATGGCGCGCCGATGTGAGGGCAGCATCGACGCGCCGTGAGCCGAGAGGTAGTCCGCCGCGAAGCGGCGGAACACATCGGCGACCTCGATCATGACCGCGCCTCAGAGGCCGGTCATCAGCCGATCGAGCAGACTGTGCAGAGATGCCCGGGTGGGCGTGGTGAGATGGGTGTAGATGGCGGTGGAGGCGATGCTGGCGTGGCCGAGCAGGATCTGCACGATGCGAATATTGACGCCGTTCTCGATTAGCCTGGTCGCATAGCTATGGCGCAGCGAGTGCGGCGTCACCCGGCGTTGGATGCCCGCCGCCATGACGGCCGCGGCGAAGGTATCCGACAGCACGCGCTTGTTGATCGGCGCGTCACCGCGACGGTTGGGGAACAGCCAGCGGCGGTTGCGGTGGGTGCGCCACAGACAGCTGAGGTCGTCGAGAACTGGCTGCGGCAGCGGCACCAGCCGCTCCTTGTTCCCTTTACCGATGATGCGCAGCACCTGATTGGCCCGGTCGATGGCGCCAACCTCGAGCGTGGTGGCCTCGCTGATGCGCAGGCCGCACGCATACATGATAGCCAGGCACGTCTTGTGAACCGGGTTGCGGATACCCCCGAGCAGTTGCCGGACCTGATCCTCCGACAGCGCCTCAGGCAGCCGCTTCTGTCGTGGCGAGGCGATCCTTTTTCCCCCCGAACAGTGCCCAGGCACGATCGAGAGTGTGGTGGTAGAAAAAGCGAAGGCCGTACCTGCTGGTCTGGAATGTGCCGCGTGCCACCCCTCGCTGGCGCAGGCCGAGCAGGTAGCCCCGAACTTCTTCCTCGCTGAGCAGATCAGGTGATCGACGGTAATGCGCGGTCACCCCGCGCACCGCCTGGACGTAGACCCTCTGCGTGCCCTCAGCCAGCCCGGCCAGGGTCATATCCTCGATCATCCGCGCACGTAGTGGCGACATGGTGGTCTCCTTTCGTTGAAGTTCCGACGGGCAACCTTGCCCGCCCTCCGAAAGGATACACTCGCCAATCCACTCGACCTCGCTACCCGCGTCCTCGGCGAAGCCGTTTCGTCCAACAGGCAAACGTGGAGGTTAAATTGCAGCAGCATCGAACGAATTA
>DATMND010000335.1:0-2875 GCA_035569235.1 Acetobacteraceae bacterium
ACGCGGTCGGCGAACGCCGTCAAATCGGCGTGCCGCTTGTCTGGCTCCCATGTGGTTGGGAGTCCAGTTTGGACGGCCTCCTGGATCAGCGCGCTCTGCGTCGGAAAGTAGCGATAGGCAGTCGCCCTGGAGACCCGGGCCGCCTCGGCCGCGTCGGCGACCGACGGGATCTTGCCTTCGCGCAGCAGTGTGCGCGCGCCCTCCATGATGGCCAAGCGGGTCCGTTCGCGCTGGTTGGCGCGCGGATCGCGGGAGGCTGGGGCCGCGGAGTGTTCCGCGCCATCGTTACGTGAGACAGGCATCTCGTTGCGAGATCATCATCTTGTTGAGGGACACATGTCTTAGTTTGAGGCCGAATCGCGGCTTGGGTTAGGGGTCGCGGAAATGGGCGGTGCCCACGGCGGGCGGCGAATAAGGCAGAACGGGTGGCCTGCCGGGTCGCCATAGACATCATGGCCGTCGAGCTTTACCGCGCCGATCGCAAGCGCCTGCGGGCCGGCAGTCGCGGGGTCCTCGACCATGATGTCGAGGTGGGCCTGCTGGGGCACCTCCGGATCCGGCCAGGTCGATGGGCGGTTGCCGGGCGCGCGCTGGAATGCCAGGCCGGAAGTCGTTTCGTTGACGGCGACCACGACCCAGTCGTCGTCCTGATACGTCACCGGCAGTCCCAGCAGCGATGAGTAAAACGTGGCGAGGGCAGGCGGGTCCGGGCAGTCGAGGACCACGTGGTGCATCCGGCCGATCATGCTATCGATACTGTCATGAGATCCTTAGCATGCGCGAAACTCCCGAAAGCAGTCGATTGCAGCATGAAGAATCCTTCCCCTGCCCGACGATGGCCGGCGTCATGAGTACTGCATCTTCTGTCGTGCCGAGAAGGTCCGCAAGGTGACCGAAGATGGCCGGGACTATTTTGAATGCGGCGAATGTGGCCGCTGTGCTAAGCGGCGCATCATGCTTGACCCGGAAATGAGTGGCTTCCGGGTGCGCTACGTAATCGAAATGCATAGGGGCGAGTTGGAGGACCGCTAACGATGGAGGGACGCGCTTGGCTTGCAGCGCTGCCTGAGGAGCTCACCGCGCAGCGGCGTGTCTTGACAGGACTCGTCGACCGATGCGAAGCCTGGCCGCTGGCGGCGTCGCTGGTGGTCGGCTGCTCGCTTGGCCGCGGCGCGGCCGACGAGCTTTCCGACATCGATGCGGCGCTCGGGGTCGATGCGCCGCGTGGCGAGGCCGGTGCTGGGCGGGTGACGACTATGGAAGCGATGGTGGTGGAGGCGCTTCCTGAGTTGGGCGTGCTCGTCGATGTGCTACGGCACCCGACCGGCCCGGCCAGCCAGCACGCCCGGCGGATCTTCGCCCAGTTCGCCGATGGCACCCAGCTCGATCTGGCGGTCGTGGCCGATGCCGAGATCGAGGAGCGCCGCCGCGCCGGCGGCGCGCCTGACTTCGTCTCGCTGTACCAGGCACCGGCCTCGACGGCGACGGATCCCCGGATGCCGGCCGATGGCGGCGCATCCGGGGGTGAGCCGCCAGATGCGTACGCGGTTACTGGCGACCAGATCAGAGAGTGGGCCTTCCTCGGCTGGTGTGCGCTGATCGATGCCGACAAGTACTTGCGACGGGGGTCGCTATGGGAGGCTCATAGCCGGCTGCACGAGGCACGCCACCACATCTGGGCGCTGTGGGCGGCGGCGCAAGGCGCCATGTACCCGTGGCACGGCCTGTCGCAGGTGCTCGACCACGACCCCGCTGACCTGCCGCCAGGCATCGAGTCCACCGTCGCCGGTCTCGAAGCGGCCGACCTCCGCCGCGCCGCGCGCGCCAGTGCCGGAGTGCTCACCGTGGCCAGCGAGGCCGCCGCCCGGCGGCACCCGGCCGACCTCCCAGTGGCGATGGCCGACTACGTTACCCGCGCGCTCTTCCCCGATCTCTGATCGCGGCCAGCACGCTCGTCGCATGACACCAGGCAGGCCGACGTAGATCCAAGTCAAGGCGAGCCGGAATCGGTCACCTGGAATCGAACGTAATGTCAGTACCGGTCGTTACTGTTAGCTCGTATTCGCTAACACGATCGGAGGACGTTGTGTGCTGGCTATGTGATCATCCGGGTGCTACGCAGTTCGACTATCTCGAGCACATCCGGGACATCATCGCCTGCTGCTGTTTCGCTGTTCAGGGCGTCGAAGGCGATCGGCACCGCTCGCCATGGGCCTACACGGTGGGGCTGACAGCGCATGGCAAACCGGAGCTGCTGGTGACCGGGTTGTCGTTTGCCCGTTCCGCGCGGCTGCTGGACGACGTTGCCTCGCACGTGCTGCACGCTGAGGCGCCCCAACCTGGAGAAGTGGTTCCGCTGCGCGGTGGCCCGGTGATCGAGATCGTCGAGGTAACCGAGCCGACGGTGCACTTGGCGATTGCCGTGGAGATCTTCGGACCTGAGATCCGGGCGCTGCAACTGGTGCACGCCGACAACCGCCGGCACTGGCCGTGGGAGGTTGGGTACCGCGGTGGCCGCGGCGGTCAGCCGATCCTGGGGGTGCGCGCGTCGCGTCAGCTTTCCCAAGGAGGTGTGTAGCTGGACAGCGTTAACTGGATGTCCCTGATTCGCGGCGGATGCGATCGACGATCCGCATCGCCTCATCCTCGGTGATCGGGTAGAAGTCGTTCATCGTGTCGCCGCGTTCGGCGGAGTGCAGCAGCCATGTGGGCTTCCAGACGAGCTCGCCAGTGAACGCTTCGTCCTGCTGTCCTTCTTCGCGCCTGATCCGCCGAACAACTCCGCCGGGCCTCTCGCGGGTGCTGTAGTCGTCGACAAGCGCGTAGTACGTGATCTCCTCAGGCATCGCGCTCCCTTCGTGGGGCGTATGTGATT
>DATMND010000336.1:0-11184 GCA_035569235.1 Acetobacteraceae bacterium
GATCGGATCGTGCTGCGTGCGCATCGTCTGAATTTCCTCGCGGGTGCGGTAGCGCGCGGGATCGGACATCGAGTGACCGCGATACCGATAGGTCTTCGCCTCGATCAGATATGGCCCCTTGCCGGAGCGGCAATGCGCCACCGCCTGGTCGGCTGCCTCCTTCACCGCCACCACGTCCATGCCGTCGATCTGGATGCCGGGAATGCCCCAGGGCGCACCGTTCTTCGACAGATCGCGCGACGCCGATGCGCGCTCCACACTGGTGCCCATGCCGTATTTGTTGTTCTCGATCACGTAGACCACCGGCAGCTTCATCAGCGCGGCGAGGTTGAAGCTCTCGAACACCTGACCCTGGCTGGACGCGCCCTCGCCGAAATAGGTGACGGAAACCCGGTCATTGCCGCGGTACCAGTTGCTGAAGCCGAGCCCGGTGCCGAGGCTGACCTGTGCGCCGACGATGCCGTGTCCGCCGAAGAAGTTCTTCTCCTTGCTGAACATGTGCATCGAGCCGCCCTTGCCGTGCGAGTAGCCGCCAGACCGGCCCGTCAGCTCGGCCATGACGCCGCGCGGGTCCATGCCGGTCGCCAGCATGTGGCCGTGGTCGCGATACGACGTGATCACCTCGTCGCCGTCCGACAGCGCCATCTGCATGCCGACGACGACGGCCTCCTGGCCGATATACAGATGGCAGAAGCCGCCGATCAGCCCCATGCCGTAGAGCTGTCCCGCCTTTTCCTCGAAGCGGCGGATCAGCAGCATGTCGTGATAGGCCTTCAGGAGCCTGTCCTTGTCCGCCCCGGCGGCCGCCTTTGGCTCTCGCGTCTTGCCACGCTTTTTGGCTTCGGCTGCCTGTGCCATGGCTTGTCTCTCCCCAGATTGCCGCGACGGGTACCTGGCCGCACAAGTAGCGTTCGGACCGCTTATCGGGCAAGCGCGGTAGGGGAAAAAAGCATGATTGTGCAACGCAATAGCAATGCTTAACCCGATTCCGGTTAAATCCTTGGTCGGGATGTAAACATGGCCGGCGGGCGGCCAGGTCGATTACGTTTTCCCGGCAAGCCACGACAGCATGTTGCCGTCAGCCGAGCTTTTTTGCAGCGACGTTGCCCGTTGCAGAAGGATTCTCCCCGTCATCCTCGTGTACTCCCGTCATCCCCACGAAAGCGGGGACCCAGGCGCACGGCACGGCGCTGTCGTGCCTGGGTCCCCGCTTTCGCGGGGATGACGATAAAGTGGGCGGGAATGACGACAGGGATCGGGTGATGACGACTGGGATCGGGGATGACGAGAGGGGTGCGCGATTGACGCAAGTCGGCGGCGATGACGCGCATGGCGCGAATGACATGCGCCAATCGACGCACGTGCCTCGTCCGCTACCGTCCAGCCCAAACCCCGCGTTTCGCGACACGCGCCTCTGTCTCCTCACGCTTCAGCGCCGGCAGCGCGTCGTCGGCACGCGCCCAGCCGGCCGCCACCTGCGCTCGATTCAAATCTCTGCCGCCAGCCTCGCATGCACCATAGGGGCGCCCCAGTCCGTCCTGTCCGCGCGTCACGCATGCGACGGGCACCTCCCACACCAGGGCGGCAAGCGCGTTCGTCGCGGCCACGCCGCAATCGACGTCGGCACCGTCGCGCGCCTTGCAGGTCGTGCCACGCATCGGCGGATCGACGCCGAGCAGACGCACGACACGGTTCTCCAGCCGCAGCGTGCCGCCATCCACCACCGCGACCTCGGCCGGTCGGGCCTCCAACCGATCGGACCCCGCACCCTGTTGCGCGGTGGCGTTGCCGTTGGTCTGCTGGGACAGAGCGGTGAGCACAATGCCGACCGCGGCCAGCGACCCCACGAGCACGATCAGCGCCACGCCGCTCACAGGCAGTGAAGATCGGAAAATCCTGCGGGGATGGTTGATCGACAATCCTGCTTTTCCGGTGACAACGTGGCCTGTAGTGCCGGATGCCGACGAGTTGGGACTGGGTCAAGTGTGAAATGCCAGGGCCTTCGAAATCCCGGCGGTTTTCGCGGGGCCCGCCCATCCCCGGCGCTTCGGCATTGACGGGGAACGCCAGCCCTTGACGCGGGCCTCGCCGGGCGCAGCATGATCGGCGCCAAGGACAAGCGGCCGCGCGGCCCGAAGGAAGGAAAGGCAGATGACAACGACCCTGCCGATCGACCAGATGATCGACATCGAGCACGGCCAGATCAGCCGGGAGATTTTCGTCGCGCCCAAGTTCCATCGCGAGGAACTGGACAAGCTGTTCACCCGCGCCTGGCTGTTCGTCGGACACGAAAGCCTGATCCCAAAGCCGGGCGATTTCTTCGTCTCGCGCATGGGTGAGGAATCCGTGATTCTGTGCCGCGACACGCAGGGCGCCGTGCACGTGTTCCTGAACTCCTGCCGGCATCGTGGCATGAAGGTGTGCCGCTACGAGCAGGGCAACACGTCGCTGTTCGTCTGTCCCTATCACTCGTGGAGCTACACCACCGACGGCAAGCTCCAGGGCGTGCCGCTGTATCGCGCCCTGTACGAGGGAACGCTCAATCGCGACGAGTGGTCGCTGATCGAGGTGCCGAAGCTCGCGCTGTACAAGGGCACGGTTTGGGCGTCATGGGATCCGGCCGCGGCCGATTTCCTCGAATACCTTGGTGGCGCCGTCGATCACCTGGACCAGGTGCTGGACTGCCGCGACGGACGCCCCGGCGGGTCGGAAGTCATCGGCGTGCACAAGTGGATATTCCCCGCCAACTGGAAATTCGCCGCGGAGAATTTCCTCGGCGACACCTATCACAACCCGTCGCACCGCTCGGTGGACATGATCGGCATCGGGCCAAGCGCCCCGCGTGGCCGGAAGGGTCGGCGCGACAACGAATACAACAGGGGCCAGCATGTTTGGGTGAGCCACCCGGCGGGGCACGGCATGCACAGCGTGCTGATGCCAGCCGATGCGGAATATGAAGCGTCCTACGCGCAGTACCCGATCGTGGACGAGTATTTCCGCCACTGTTTTCATGAACGAAAGCGCCGGCTGGGCGAGAAGGCGCGGCTGCTGCCGTTCACCGGCAACATCTTCCCGAACGCGTCGTATCACGGCAGGCAGCCGCGCGGGATCTGCGTATGGCATCCGCACAGCCCGACCGAGACCGAAGCCTGGCGCTTTTTCCTGGTCGATGCCGATGCGCCGGTCGAAGTTAAGGACGTGCTGCGCCGCTTCTACATGCGTTACTCCGGGCCCGCCGGCATGACGGAGCAGGACGACATGGAGAACTGGCTGTACGCAACCGCGTCCAGCAAGGGCACCATCGCGCGGCGTTATCCGTTCAACTACCAGATGTCGATGGGCGCGTACAAGACCAACGATCCAATCCGGGGCGACGTGTCGCTGCAGATCACCGATCAGACGCCGCGCAACTACTATCGTGTTTACGCGTCGTATTTGAAGGGCGACGGCTGGGACGCACTGATCGGGCGCGACCGGATTCCCGTGCAGGCGGCGGCGGAGTAAGTGCAATGAGTGCGATGGACCATAAGATCGACCCGGCGCACGGCACCATCAGCCGCGAGATCTTCGTCTCACCGGACTTCTACCGCGAAGAACTGGAAAAACTGTTCACACGCGCCTGGCTGTTTGTCGGGCACGAGAGCCAGATCCCCAATCCGGGCGACTTCGTCGTCTCGCGCATGGGCGAGGAATCGGTGATCGTCTGCCGCGACCAGACGGGCGCGGTGCATGTGTTCCTGAACTCCTGCCGGCATCGCGGCATGAAGGTCTGCCGCTACGAACAGGGGAATACGTCGCTGTTCGTCTGCCCGTATCATTCGTGGAGCTACACGACGGACGGCAGGCTGCAAGGCGTGCCGCTGTATCGCGCGCTGTACGAGGGCACGCTGAACCGCGAGGAATGGTCGCTGATCGAGGTGGCGAAACTCGCGCTGTACCGGGGCACGGTGTGGGCCACGTGGGACCCGCAGGCGCCGGATTTTCTGAACTATCTCGACGATGCGGTTGATCATCCGGATCAGGTGGTGGATTGCCGCGACGGCCGGCCGGGCGGCGCCGAGGTGATCGGTGTGCACAAATGGTTGTTCCCGGCCAATTGGAAATTCGCCGCGGAGAATTTCCTGGGAGACTCATACCACAATCCGTCGCACCGCTCGGTTGACATGGTCGGCATGGGGCCGAGCGGACAACGCGGTCAATCGAGCCGGCGCGACAACGAGTACGCGGCCGGCCAGCGGATCTGGGTGGGATTTCCGCAGGGTCACGGGGTGGCCAGCGCGTGGATGCCGGAACAGACCGAGTATGCCTCCACCTACCAGCAGAATCCGATCGTTGACGAGTATTTCCGGCATTGCTTCCACGAGCGGAAGCGCCGCCTGGGCGAGAAGGCGCGGCTGCTACCGGTTGTCGGCACGATCTTTCCCAACGCGTCGTACCACGGCCGCCAGCCGCGCAGCATTTGTGTCTGGCATCCGCACAGCCCGACTGAGACGGAGGGCTGGCGCTTCTTCCTGGTCGATGCGGATGCGCCCGCCGAGGTGAAGGACGTGCTGCGCCGGTATTACATGCGCTATTCCGGGCCTGCCGGGATGACGGAACAGGACGATATGGAGAACTGGCTGTATGCGACTGCCGCCAGCAAGGGCACCATCGCGCGGCGTTACCCGTTCAACTATCAGCTGTCGATGGGCGCGTACAAGGCCGATGATCCGGTTCCGGGCGATGTGTCCACGCAGGCCACGGAGCGCATGGCGCGCAACTACTATCGTGTCTACGCCGGCTATTTGAATGGCGGTTCATGGGATGAGTTGCTGGGCCGGCCACAGATCTGTGCGACGGCCGAATGATGCGCCCGCTCGCCTGGTATCAGCTGCGCGAGGAGATCGAGGATTTCCTGTACTTTGAGGCCGACCTGCTGGATCAGCGCCGGTTCAAGGAGTGGCTCGATCTGCTGGCCGAGGACCTTGTGTATTTCATGCCGGTGCGGCGCAACGTGAAGTTCGGCCAACAGGCCGAGCGCGAGAACACGCGCCAGGGAGAAGGCATAAGCTGGTTCGATGAGGACAAGTGGACCCTGGGCAAGCGCGTGGAGCAGGTGCTGACCGGCGTGCACTATGCCGAGGAACCGCTGTCGCGCGTTACGCACATGGTGAGCAACGTGCGACTGCTGGATGTGCGCCCGTCGGTGGAGGACGCGCAGGAGGTCACTGTCGGGTGCCGGTTTTTGGTGTATCAGAACCGCGTCGAATACGAGAACCACACCTTCATCGGCCGCCGCACCGACGAACTGCGCCGGGCGGGAAGTTCGTGGCAGATCGCGCGGCGCGAGATGATCCTGGAGCAGAACGTGCTACTCGCGAAGAACCTGAGCATCTTCTTTTAGGTGGCCTGAGAATGCACTGCATCCTCATTTACATTCGTCATCCCCGCGAAAGCGGGGACCCAGGCGTGGGTCCCCGCTTTCGCGGGGATGACGAATAGTACGGCGTGCATCACCGAATGGCATGGTGCGCTTAATCGCATAGGACGGCGCGCATGATCGAACTCATCGGCATCGAGCTCGGCAGCAGGCTCCACATCGTTGGTGGCATCACCGCCGAGGTGGTGGAAATCGTCAACGACGAATGGGTGCGGGTGCGGCTTGTCGATGTGCCGGAAGGCGCCGCCACTGTGGGTACCGAAGAGCTGTGCCACGCCACCGACATCATCGAGATCGCCTGAGCATGCTACGCATAGGATTCCTCCCCAGCGATTACAACCCGATGGTCCTGATCCTCGGCGAGATCGAGGACATGCGCCTGCTCGCCGGTGCGCTGCGCCGGTTCGCGCGCGAGCAGACGGACCTCCGCCTGGACGAACAAGGATTCTGCACCGCGGTGCGCACGGAGATAACCGTGAGCGCATCGCCGGGTGCGCCCGGGATTCAGCCCGTGGCCGATGCGGCCGGCGGCTTCGTTTGGCGGCTCGACGCCGAGCGGGCGAGCGCATTCGCCGACCAGATCGACACGCTCGCGGTTCCCTCACGCGCCGCCGGATCGGAGATGCTGGAATGCACGACCGAGGAGGAAATCCCCGTGAAGGTATCGCGCGGTGAATACACCGACGATTTTCTGGCAATCAGGGCACCGAAGCGTGAGTAGCCAATTGCCTGGAAGGCAGGACACGCCGGCCCCACTTACGGTTGGCTCACGAGTGACAGCCCAGTGATTTCGGAGATTGGATGTGACGATACTCAGGTTTCTGCCGTTGTGCGCTGCCGGGGTCTTTCTCGCAGGGTGTGCGGCGGACTCTGGTTCCCTCAACGGCGCAGCGTCCGGCCAGGGCAGCGTCGTCCATGGTTATGTGTATCACGACGCCAACCACCCCGACGGCCTCAGCCTGTCGTCGCCGCAGGCAAATTACAGCGCAAACCACGGCACGTGGCTGTGGCCGCCCGCGGTCAGCGACAAACCAAACTGACGGACACCTGACTTAGAGAGATCGGTTCACCCAGCGATGCGCACCGGAAGCGAGGATATACCGCGGATGAAGTTGGCGTAGACCCGCTTCGGCTCCTCCATCATCTCCACCACCATGCCGCGCTTCAGGATTTCCTCCCACAGAATCCCTAGCTGCATCTCGGCGAGCCGGTTCCCCACGCACCGGTGAATGCCGAAGCCGAACGACAGATGCTGCCGCGGACGCGCCCGGTCGATGATGAACTCGTTGGCCTGCGGGATCGCCTCCTCGTCGCGATTGCCCGAGACATACCACATCACCACCTTGTCGCCCTTGCGGATCGCCTTGCCGCCGATCTCGCCGTCGGCCAGCGCGGTGCGCCGCATATGCATCACCGGCGTCTGCCAGCGGATGATCTCCGGCACGAGGCTCGGGACCAGCCCTGGGTTCTCACGCAGCTTGCGGTACTCCTCGGGGTAGTGGTTCAGCGCCCAAACGCCGCCGGAAATCGAGTTGCGCGTCGTCTCGTTGCCGCCGACAATCAGCAGCGTCAGGTTGCCAAGGAACTCCTGCGGTCGATTGACAAGGTCACGCGTCGCAGGGCCATGCGCCAGCATGGATATCAGATCGGGCCGCGGTTCCGCCTTGGCGCGCTCATGCCAAAGTTCGGTGAAGCACTCCAATGCCTCGGTCAGAATCTCCAGCCGCTTCGCCTCGGAATCGACGACAGTGCCGGCGTTCACATCGGCGATCGCGCAGTCGGACCAGTACACCAGCTTGTGCCGATCGGCGAAGGGAAAATCCATCAAGGTCGTCAACATCTGGATGGTCAGCTCGATCGACACGTGCTGCACCCAGTCGAAGGTTTCCCCCCGCGGCAGCGCATCCAGGATATTCCCGGCGCGCTCGCGGATCGTCGCCGACAGCTTGTTCAGGTTCATCGGCGCCACGATCGGCGAGACGACCTTGCGCTGCTCGTCGTGTTTCGGCGGGTCCATCGAGATAAAGCTGGCGCGGCGGTATTCCATCGGCCGGTCGGTGATCGAGATGCCCCCGAGCATCGCTTCGGACGAATAGGTATGGTGGTTCGTCTCGACTGACATGATGTCCTCGTACTTGGTCACCGACCAGTACGATCCGTACATGCCGTCCTTCGTGTAGTGGACGGGATCTTCCCGACGCAGCCGCTCGAAGTACGGATACCAGATATCGTCCTGGTACAGCTTCGGGTTGCTCACGTCGATCCGGTCGAGCGGGATCGCGTAGGCATCCTCGGACGGGTCGAAATGGACAGGCGCGTTCATGGATGCGTGCTCCTTTGCGCCGATCCTAACACCGGCGGGTATCTTTCGCTACCCGGCAAATCGGTCACCATCCGGCGGCGAGGGCACGTCGAACGCATTGACGACGCCGCAGAGCGCCACATAGAAGTTTGCCAGCGCCGTCAGCTCGACCAGCCATTGCACGCCGTGACGTTCCCGCAGCGCGTCGAACACCGTCTGATCGACCCGATTGGTACACATGAGCTGCCGTGTGTAGGTCACGATGTCGCGTTCGTCCGGTGACAGCGCCGCCGGATCACCCTTGGCGCGCAGCAGGTCGATCACCGCCTCGCGCAGGCCAGCGCGGCGAGAGGCATCGACTTGCGCAGCCCAGACATAATTCGCCTCGCGCTCGCGCACCGCGGTCAGCACAGCGATCTGGCGGAGTTGCGGCTCGACGATGGAGCCCTCGCGGGCGAACGGCACCATCGGCAACAGACGTTCAGCGAGCTTCGGGCTGTGCAGCAGGACGCCGAACGGCCCGCGCACCCGGCCGAACACCTGCATCACCTGGTCGAATACATACTGGTATTCGGGCGCGAGATCGTCCTTGCCCGTGACCGGCGTGATCCTTGGCATGATCGCCTCCCTTCAGGTCATCGCGGCGTAGGGCTGGCCCCACTTGTCTTGATACACGATGTCGGCGAGCGCCCCGCGGCCGACCGGCCCGAAGCGTCCCATCGGGTAGCCGATCGGCAGGATCGCGTAGGAATGCACGCCCTCCGGCAGACCCAGCGCCGCCTCCGCCTCCTTGGCATAAAGCAGATGCCGCGTCGTCAGCGTCGAGCCCAGACCAAGCGCGCGCGTCGCCAGCAGCATGTTCTGCACCGCCGGATAGATCGAGGCGCCGGACCACCGCGTCGGTGCCGCCTTCCCCTCGTCGATGCACGCAACAATCCAGACCGGTGCTTCATGGAAGTGCTCGGTCAGGTATTCCACCGCGGAATGCTGGCGCTTGTAACGCTCGGGGGACACGCCGGGCGGCGGCGCGCTGGTGGCATAGCGCGGCCCCACCACCTCGTCGAAGGCGCGCTTGTACCAGGTCTGCACCGCCTGCTTGATCTTCGGGTCCTTCACCACCAGGAAACGCCAACGTTGCGTATTGCCGCCATTCGCCGCACAGGCGCCCGCTTCCAGGATCTTCCGGATCAGTTCGTCGGGCACCGGATCCGGCTTCAACCGCCGCATCGAACGCGTCGTTTGCATGATATCGAACAGATCGGTTCCATCTGGCATCGCGGGCTCCTTTCCTGGTTCGCCGCACCATAGCCGACGCAGCGGCGAAGGCCACTATTCGACTCCGCTCCGGTGCGCCGTATGTTTGCGCATGACGGTCGCTCCGCCCATCGCAGCCCTGCTGTTGGCCCTCGGCCTTGGGTTCTTCTTCGGCCTCGCCTTCGAGGAATTCCACGCCCAGTCCAATGAAAAGCGGCCAGGCGGCATTCGCAGCTTTCCGCTCCTGGCTCTGACGGGTGCCCTGTTGTACCGTCTCGATCCGACGCATCTTGTGCCGCTCAGCGCCGGTCTGCTGGCGCTGAGTGCCTGGCTCACCTGCTACTATTGGCGCCATCTCGACGAGACCGACGCCGAGGGATTTCCCAACGTCGGCCTGATGGTGCCGGTCTGCAACACGCTGGCCTACCTCCTCGGGCCGGTGGCGCTGGCGGAGCCTCCCTGGGTCGCGGTCGGCGCCACGGTCGCGGCTGTGCTGCTGCTCACGTCGAGGGAAAAGCTGCACGGCTTTGCCCGCCGCGTCGAGGTGGCTGAAATCGTCAATGCCGGCCGGTTCCTGTTGCTCACCGGCTTTGTGCTGCCGTTGCTGCCGGACACGCCGGTGACGGATCTGACCCACATCACGCCGCATCAGGTCTGGCTCGCGGTGGTGGCGGTCTGCACAGTCTCCTATGCGAGTTACCTGTTGCAACGCTACGTCGCACCGCCCGGCGCCAAATTGATGGTGGCGTTGCTTGGCGGCCTCTATTCCTCCACCGCGACCACGCTGGTTCTGGCCCGGCAGGCACGCGCCGAACCGAATTCGTTGCGGCAGGCCGAAACGGGCATCATCCTCGCGACCGCCGTGATGTATCTGCGGCTGCTGGTCATCATCGTGGTGTTCAACCAAACTCTGGCGCTGGCTTTGGCGCCGAAGCTGGCGGCCTTGTCAGGGCTGGGCGTGGTGATGGCGATGGGATGGTACTGTATGGGTGGCCCGAGGCCGCACGACGAGGGGCCCGCCCGCGCACCGGCCAACCCGCTGGAACTGGTCACGGCAGCGACATTCGCCGCGCTATTCGTCGCCGTGTCGATTGCTTCGTCATGGGCGACACAGCGGTTTGGTTCGGCCGGCATCTACGCATTGGCGGCGATCATCGGCGTGTCGGACATCGACCCGTTCGTGCTGAACCTGGCGCAGCCGGAGGCAGCGCAGGTCGCCACCAATGTGGCGGTGGGCGCCATCCTGGTGGCCACGTCGTCGAACAACCTTGTGAAGGCGGCGTACGCGGTCGCGTATTCGGGCGCGACAATGGGTGTCGTGCCGGTGGCGGCGCTGGGGCTGCTTGCTGCGTGCGGGATCGGCATCGCGGTGGGATTTTAATCTCAATACGTGGTTGATCGGCAAACATCACGGCGTCAGCGCTCAGGTTCTACAAGCCTACCTCAACGAACTCATTTCTTGCTTCAACCGTAGACTTTACCCGTTCGATGCCTTTCGCTCTTTGCTCGGCATCGCGGGTGGGTCACGGGCACCGACCTACGACGAGCTCTATTCCGGCGATTGAGAGCATCCCACATTCAGTAGCTATGCGCCTTAACCGGATAGGCGAGCGCTTATCAATGTAACTCTGGATCTTGGGATATTAGACCTTGGACCCAATTGAAGCACTTCCCGCGGAATTCTGTAATCTCGATATGTATTGTCCCTACGGCGCGACACGTGCTCTTATCGTTCGTCTTCACAAACAGAACGTCTATAGGGACGTGAAACGCTCTTGGGCGGCTCCCCGTAGCACCATCCTCGACCACGCACATACACTTTGATTTCCTCATGCCAGACGCAATCGTGTGAAGGCACCGCGCTTCGTTCGCTTCAATGATATTCTTTTTTAGCTTGGCTTTGGCCGCTTCCTCGGCGCTTGCACTTTCGAATGCAGCAGGGCCCGGGAACCCACCACGTGGGGGTCCCACTTCTGTGACGGAGACTGGATCTTCTGTAGCGCCCGACGAGCTAGGTTTCGGCGTCAGTCGATACCTCCTCACTATGCAATCCTTTGTCATACAGGACCACTAGTGTCCGGTTAAAAAGTGAATGGTTCCAACTGGTTGCTGCCTTCGGCATCGTCGGATCGGTCGGGTATTGCCAACATCGCAGACTGGATTGGCATTTTCTCGAATACTGTGACCGAAAAGACCTGTAGCAATGTGT
>DATMND010000337.1:0-35580 GCA_035569235.1 Acetobacteraceae bacterium
ATTGCATGTGGCGGTCACCACCACGGCACCAGCCGCGACTGTACCCATCAGCTTACCCCAAGTCATGCGTGTCGCCTTTCCATTGGTTGGACTGGGTAGTGAGTCTCTCCCCGTAGCGCAGGCGCGCAATGCCGAATCGGCACGCTGCGTCCCTCGATACGCTCCCACTTGCGGCAACTTCCGTCAAGCCACCGATGCCTTGGCCACGGTGGACCTGCACTGCCCAAGCGGCCGGCGTGGCCAGAAACAAGGCGTTCGACACGCCGGTTATCACGCCCAGGTAGCAGCGGTTTGGGTCCGCTGTCCAGCCGCATCCCACATCAGGCGTGGGTCGAAGGTCTCGGCGGCGAGCATGGTGAGGATGACCACCGCGCCGAAAGCCACGGCACCGATCCCCGGCTCTATGGTGATCACACTGCCGAACCGCACCAGGGCGCCGAGCAGCGATTCCATGAAAATGTCGATCATCGACCATCGGCCGATCCAGCGCACCACGTGATACAACCTGGTCCTGTCGCGTAGCCACCCCGCTCGGCCGGTCTGCGTGGCAACCAGCATGACCGTCAGCCCGACAAGCTTCAGCATCGGCACGGCGATGCTGGCAAAGAACACCAGAGCCGCGAGTGGATACAGCCTCGACGAAATCAGCTCGCGCACGCCGCCGAGGATCGTGCTGGGTGTGCCTGCGCCGAGCTGCATCACGGTCAGGACCGGATACAGGTTCGCGGGCACGTAGAGGGTGGCGGCTGCGATCATCAGCGCCCAGGTTCGGGCCAGGCTGTTCGGCTTGCGCTCATGCAGCACCGAGTCGCAGCGCGGACACCGCGCTTCGCCTGGCGGGTGAACGCTCACCAGACCACAGGACTCGCAGCCGGCCGCTCCCGGCACCGGCCCGCGTGCCGGCAGCTTGCGCGACGCCTTGTCGGCAGCGGTGGAGCGGTCGAGCGCGTCCCAGACCGCCTCGTGATCGAGTGCGCTGTCTGCCCACACCATCACGAACGTCAGGGCGAACAGCGCAAAGACGCCGGTGCCCAGCGTAATCTTCACCAGATCGCCAAGTTTCACATAGGCGACCAGCACGCCGAATACGAAGACCTCGACCATCGACCACGGTGTTAGCCGCTCGACCAGCACGAATACCCGGCGCAGATGACGCGGCGGTCGCGCCAGGTGCAGGCCGATCAGCACATAGAGCGTGCCAAGCAGCTTGGCGAACGGCGCCACGACGGTGACAAACACGACGACCGCGGCCAGGGCGGTCATGCCGCGCTGGATCAGTTCCTCCGGTCCCGAAAGCAGATCGGCCTGGAGCGTTATGCCGGCGGTCTCCACGCTCATGAGTGTTGACACGCACGTTACGCCCAGCAGCACGAGTGCGGACACTGTCAGCGCCAGGCTATGCTCCAGCGGTTGTCGTCGCGCCCGGTGCAGCCTGGTGCCGCAACGGTTGCAGTGCGCGGAAATGCCGGGTGCAAGTGCCGGCACGGTCTGCAGCAGCCCGCAACTCTGGCATTCGTGCAGCCGCGGCCGAACGAGTTCAGGTTCTGCCGGGGCCCGAAACAGCGACATCACCGCGCTCTCCGCGCGCGAGGAGGCGCTGCGGGGGCCGCGCTGGGAGGCTGAAGGGCAAGCATCGCCGCGAGCCCATCGGCCAGCTGGCCCACCGCCACGCTGATCGCCGCAACTTCACCTCCAATACCGCTGTCGGATGGTTGGATTTCGAAGCGGAAGCCGCGGGTCACCGGCTCACCGCGTCCCTTCACCACCGCTGCCTGTGCCTGCAGCACGAGCGTCCCCGCGGTGTTCTCGTCGAGGCGAGACACATTCAGCTCGATGGTCGCGTCAGGCGTAACGGACACCGCGCCGGTCTCGGCAAAGACGGTGCTTTGCGGCAGGCGCTGGCTCAATTCCTCCACCAGCACACGCGAAAGCATCGCACCGAGCGGCTCCCCCCACCAGTCGTTCGCCATCACGTCAAGACGATAGTTCTCCGACGAGCGAACGATCTGGCTGCGCTCCAGGAATCGGGCCAGACCGATCTGGCGCAACTCGATCGCCTTTGGCGCCCCGGTCACCGTCGCGCCTGTTACCGGGGCTATGGTGTACAGATCCGGGTTGGGAGAGCTGCAGGCAGCCTGCGCCGCCAGCAGGGCAGCCGCTACCACCTGCATGAGCCTGGACAGGTGTCTCATTCGACGCCGCCGGCGGCCCGGCCCTTGATCAATGCCTCAGGGTGGCGTGAGAGCAGGTCGGCGAGCGACCGGATCGAGCGGGTTGCGTCGTTGAGCTGTATCAGCAGGCGTTCGAGGTCGCGGTTGAACTGTGTGTTGTCGCCGTAGCCCGATTGCAGCGACAGAACCAGCTTGTTGGCGTCCGACATCGTCTTCTGCAATCCGGCCGAGAGGTCCGGCAGCCGCTTCATCGCCGGTCCCAGATTGGCATCGAGATTCTGCACCACGTCGTGTACGCTGGCGAGCGTCGAATTGAGCGACGTCAACACCTGCTTGGCCTGTGGATCGTTGACGAGGCCGTTCAACCCCTCGGCGGTCTTGTTCAAATTGCGACCAAGCGTGTCGAACGGAATTGTATTGACCTTGCGCAGCAGTTCGGTGGCTGAAGCCTGCAGCCCGCTGAAGCTGCCGCTGTCCGAGGTCGGAATGACGAGTGTCCCATCCTCGGTCTTCGTCACCTGTGCCGGCGGCGCGTCGGGCAGGAAATCGAGGGCGACCCGCATCTGGCCGGTAAGCAGGTTGGCGCTCTCCAAGGTTGCCCGCATGCCGCGTTCGACCAGTTGATCCACCGCCGCTGGGACATCCTTCGCCACCTGGCGGCCGATTCCTACGATGCGCTCCGGCTGCACCTCGAAATGCACCGGTGCGGTGATCGCCTCCTTTACCGGATCGTAGCCGAGGCGCACGTCGGTAACCTGTCCCACCTTGAGGCCGCGCAGCGTCACATCGGCGCCTGGCGCAAGGCCGCCGACTGAACCGGGGAAATAGCTGAGCGCCAGTATTTTGCGGCTGTACGAGGCCGCCTGGGCCGTCTCCTTGTTGGCAAACATTGGGAAGACGTGATCCTCGGTGCTTTCCGTCGCCTGCACCGCGCCCGGCTGCATATCGAACGCGACGCCGCCGAGCAGCAGGGCACGCAGCGACTCGAGCTGCACTTCGACCCCGTTGCCGCCGAGCTTCACCGAAAAACCGGAAACGTCCCAGAATCGGGTCTGGTCGTTGACATATTTGTCGAATGGCGCACGGACAAAGGCGTGGATAGTCGCGCTTTCCGCCATGTCGCCGATATCCCAGCCCAGTACTTCGCCGACCTGAAGATCGCGGAAGAAGATCGGCGAACCGAGCGTGACCGAACCGAGGCGCGTCGCCTTGAGCAGGAATGTCCGACCCGGCACGTTCGACGCTAGCACGGGTGGATCCTCACGACCGGCGAATTCGTGCTTCTGGGCGGCGGTGGCGTCGCCGGGCAGCATGCCGATATACGATCCGGAAATCAGCGTGCTCAGTCCGGAGACATTGCCGGCGAACAGCCGCGGCTTGACGACCCAGAACTGAGCGTCGGCGGTGAGCAGCGGGTCGGCCTGCCGGGTCGTCGCCACGGTCACCAGGACATGCGTATGGTCGCCCGACAGCGCGAGGCTCTTCACCGTGCCCAGCGAGATGTCACGGAATTTCAGCTGGGACTGGCCGGCTTGCAGTCCTTCGGCGGTTTCGAAGGTGATCGTGATGGTCGGCCCTTCCTTGGACAGCGTGTCCCATGCAAGCCATGCGCCAATCGCCAAGGCAACGATGGGCAGCAACCAGATCGCTGACAGGCGGCGCGATCGGCGCGTGGAGGCAAGGACCAGATGTGGTTCGCCGGCAGCTTCGCTCATCGATCAATCCTCTGAGGCTCCCGCCGGCACGGCCCGGTCGGTGGGCTGGCAGCGATTGTACACACTTGCCAGCGGTCGAACATGCAATTTCGGGGGCCATTGATGGCAGGGCCCAATGCAAGCTTGGTCAATCGTTGCCGCGTGTCAAATTTGCCGATTTCGCATAGCACGACCGGGTCGCACGTCGCAGCGAGGCAACGCATCGCATAAGCAGGTCAAGCACCGAATGCCTGGCAGGTCGTGCGAAAATCCCAGTCCGCGCCGTTGAACTGTCGGGAACGGCTGCGGCCGAGACTAGCCACGCTAGAAAGTGAAATTCACCATGATCATCGGGCCGCCCATCGACAGGTGCTGCACGACCGTGCTGCTGTCCTGCTCGAAGGACAGGTAGCGGTAGGTAACCGACACGCCGGCCCAGCCGGTCTGATAGCCGAGGCCGGAGGCGATCTGCCAGGTCAGCTTCGAGCCGCCCGCGCCAATGTCGAAGTAATAGGGAATGAACAGCCCGGTATTGTTGATGCGGATGCGGCCACGAAAGCCACCGATGCCGTTCCAGATGCTGTCGGAGCTGGAAATGCCGCCGATGCCACCGAAGGTCGCGCCGTTGCCGCGCGGTCCTGTCACTGTAAGGCCCAGGCTGAAATTAGTCGTGGTGTTCACGGCAAAGTACCGGAAGCCGGCGATCACATCGAGGTTGCCCCAGTCACCCTGCAGCAGAGTGTAGCCACCCGCGAGGGTCCAGAGCTTGGAGTTCAGCGAGGTGCCGGTGCTGAACTGCACCGAGCGCGATATCGGCTGAGAGGGCAGGCCGACGAAGTCTATCGACTTGAAGTGCGAACTGGTGGCGCTCAGGTTCAAGTACATGAAATCGGTGAGGAGCGAGAACGGGCCATATCGGGCGTCTGCCGCTACCGCCGTCGCGAAGTTCATGTGGGACACTATTTCGCCAGGTCCGACTGACACGTCCGTGGGCAATCTGCCATCGAGCGCAGGTGGCAGGTTGTAGTTCAGCGTAGTTCTGATGGTCGGCAGCCACAGATAGGGCGCGATGTTGAAGGTCCAGCCTGATGGGTTGGCCGACGGTTGCCCAGAACTCGTCGGTTGCTGTGCCTGCGCGCCGACAGTGAGTACTACCGTCAGAATGGCAATCATGACGATTCGGTTCAACATCGCGGACTCCCTCACCTCACCATGAACGGTCCGATATTTTTCGGCCCTGCCAAACCTGACGTGTGCCTGACCTACGAATCGGACGGTTGACTCCAGCAAAGCATGGCCGATCCATTTCTATCCGGGGATTGGAGACCGGTCTATACCGAGATGTTACCGAAGCGTGGCGCATGAGGATCGGACGATACGCTCTCCGTCATAGGACTCTGTCGTCTCCTGCTTCGTGGGCCTGGTGTGCGAATCGGAAGTCGTCGATTGCAGTCACGCAAAAACTGCTCTAGACGAAAATTCCAAGCCTGCACCGACGATCCTCGTGGGCGGGCGGCCAGCGTCATGGAGACTGCCAGCATGATTGATGCGACGACGGGTAATGAAACAGCGAAAGCGCACGTTTGGTACAACCAATCGCTACACAGTCATTTTTTGCTCGGGATTGCGCTGACGACGCTGCTGGTGCTGGCCGGATGTACATCGTCTGTCAAGCTCGGCCCGGAAGCCGTCGCCGGATTGGCGCCGGACGGCACGGTGGACATGGAGCAGGTCCAGGCGGCCTTTATCGGCAGCGCCGGTGGCGGGAGCGGGACGCTCTTCTTTCGTGGCGCATCCTATCCCTTTGCGATCGGCGGCCTGGGGGTCGGCGGCATCGGCGCGTCAACGATCAACGCCGAGGGCGAGGTTTACAAACTCAGCAGCCTGGCGAACTTCCCTGGCACCTACGGCCAGGCCCGCTACGGCTTCGCAATCGGTAATACGAGCGCCGGTGATCTTTGGCTGCAGAATGAGAAGGGCGTCATCATGCATTTGAAGGCCAAGCGGACTGGGCTTATGCTCAGCCTCGGCGGCGACGCTGTGGTCATATCCATGTCACAATAGCGACCCGCCAGGGATCACTGATCAAGCACGACACGCAGGGCGTCGTTGCCGAGATCCGGCATGCGGCCCTGCGGCGGCACCTTGAGATGCATGATCGTTGCATACTCATTCTGCAGCCAAAGGCCGCCGCCGGTTTGCCCAGCCACGACGGATGCATTCGGTGCCCGTCGATAGGTCCCTGGAAATCGCGCGATATTCTCGAGCCTGTACACCTCGCCTGACGTCTGGATGATCGCAATGGCGCTGCCCTCTACACCCAGGCCCCCGATCGCGAAGCGATAGAGTGTGCCGTTGAAGAATACGGTGCCTGTCCCGCCGCCGCCGGGGGGCACATCGTTCGGTGGCGCCTTGTTCAGTTCAACAGTGCCAGGTGCCTGGGCGACATTCGGTTGCGCAGGGGCGGCGCCGGTTCCACAGGCCGCGAGGGCCAGCGATAGAAACGCTGCAAGTGCAACGGCTCCAATGATGGCGTACGCGGGGAGAGGACGGTGATCATGCTGCACGGGTGTCATTCCTATTACATCGAGCGGGATCGTCGCCGACAAGCAAACCATCGTATTCCTGGCGCGGCGATTGCAACGGAGGGCTGAGCAACATGGGGAGAGTGCAGTTTGGCATCGTGGCCGTGGCCACATGCGTGGCAGCGGCAGGTTGCACCAGTACACCTCCGTCATCGCCGGTGACGCCGGCAGCCATCATTCAGCCAGCCGGACCGGTCTCCGTCAATGGAACCTACAATGGCATCACGCAGCTCGTTCAGGGCCCGGCAATGTCGTGCGGAACCCAGGATATGCTGACGCTGCACGTTGTCGACAGGACGTTTGGCTATACGCTCAACCAGCCGCAGGTTCCGTGGCAACCCGTGCGGTCATTCAATGTCGTGATCGCACCGGACGGCTCGTTTCAGGTGCAATCCGGCACGGCCTATATCGGTGGCGCCGTCAGCGGCAGCCACATGGCGGGAGACATCGTTGGCGATGCCTGCGCCTACCATTTCGAGGCGGACAGTTCAGGCACGTTCTGAGTTGTCGGATCGCGCGACCGTCTGCCTCCAGGCTCTCAGGCACCAGCCAGATCGTTCAGGCTGAGCATCGCCGTCATCAGCGAGGCAACAATTCCCGCGACCGCGAGGCCCATGAGGATGGTGATTGCCGGGACAAGCAGCGCTACCATGCGCCCCGTGGCAAGCCGGGTGCGTTCCTCGTGAATTTCGGCCGCACGCATGCCCATGGGCCCAAGCTGGGCGTTCTCCTCGCCAAGGCGCAGCAGGTGGATGGTGCGTGTCGGGAAGATGTGGGCCTCTGCAAGCGGCTGGGCCAGCCCTCCACCGCCGCGCGCGCTGTTCGTCGCCTGATCGACTGCGGCCACCGCGGCGAGGTTGCCCAATGCATCGCGCACAACGCCCAAGGCCGTGATCAGCGACACCCCATTGATCAGCAAGGTGCCGAGCACGCGGGTGAAGCGGGCAGCCAGTACCTCGCGCATCAGGGTGCCGAGGACGGGCAGACGCAGCACGAGGCGATCGGCGAACAGCCGTGGGCCCGGACGGCGCAGCAGCGCGCGGCCAGCGAAGAACAATGCGACGATTGCCAACAGCGCATACAGCCCATAGCTGGAAACGGCGGCGCCGGCATCGATCAGGAACTGCGTGGAGGCGGGCAGCTTCGCCCCGCTCTGCTCGAACATCGGCACGAACTGCGGCAGCACCTGCGTCAGCAACAGCGCGACGGAACCGATCGCCGCCACCAGCAACAGGCCGGGATAGATCAAGGCGGAACTCACGGTTGCCGACAGGCTGCGCTGCCGGTCCAGCAGGTCGGCCATGTGCGCCAGTGTCGCCGCCAGCTTGCCCCCAGCCTCTCCGGCGCGCACCAGGCCGATGTGCAGCCGTGTGAAGGTCCCCGGAGCGCGGCTGAGTGCCACGGACAGCGGGCTGCCGTCGCGTACCGAATCGCGTAGTTCCGTCACCACCCGCTGCACGCGCGTATTGGCCGCAGTTTCCTGCATGTAGCGCAGCGCGCGATCCAGGTCCTGTCCCGCGCCCAGCATGGTGGCCAGTTCACGCACGAAATCGGCAACCTCCTGCTTTTTCAGGCCACCCTTGCCACCGAGATCGATGTGCATCAGCGAGGCGAGGGCGGATCCCCCGGCCGCCGGTTCGGCGCGCATAGGCATGCTGCCCTGGCGCTGCAGGCGCGTGATGACCTCGGCCTCAGTCGCGGCGTCCATCAGTCCACGCTGGATTTCGCCGCCAGGTCCGATCGCGGTGTAGCGGAAGGAGGGCACTCCTCAGCCCTCCGACTGAACGCTGCGGGCGACTTCCTCGATTGTCGTCTCGCCCGCCAAGGCGGCGGCGATTCCAGCATCGAGCATGACCTGCATGCCGTTGGCGACTGCCGCGCGTTCGATGGTGGCATGATCCGCGCCGGCGACTATCAGCCGTTCCAGATCGGAGCTGAGTTCCAGGAATTCGGCGATGGCGGCACGGCCGCGGTAGCCGGTATTGCGGCATTCCGAGCAACCGCCCGGGTGATACAGTGTCACGGGGCCGCCGCCGCAGCGTCGTTCCAGGTCGAAGCGCTTGATCATCTCGGGCAGGGCGGGGACAGGCTGGCGGCAGGCGGTGCACAGACGGCGGACCAGCCGCTGGGCCAGCACCCCGCGCAGCACGGCCGTCAGCAGATAGTCCTCCACCGCCATGTCGCGAAGGCGGGTGATTGCGGCGGCGGCGGAGTTCGTATGCAGTGTGGACAGCACCAAATGCCCGGTCAGTGCGGCCTGCACGGCGATCTTCGCCGTCTCCGGGTCGCGGATCTCGCCCACCATGATCACGTCCGGGTCCTGCCGCAGGATGGACCGCAACAGGCTGGCGAAGGTCAACCCGATCTGGCTGTGAACCTGGATCTGGTTGATGCCGTGCAACTGGTATTCGATCGGGTCCTCGACCGTGACGATCTTGCGCGTGACGGCGTTCAGCGCCAGCAGCCCGGTATAAAGCGTGGTGGTCTTGCCGCTGCCGGTCGGGCCGGTCACCAGCACGATGCCGTTCGGCATCTCCAGCGCCGCGCTGAACTTGTGGATCACCCCCTCCGACAGGCCGAGGCGCCCATAGTTGAACGCGACGGCGTTGCGGTCGAGGATGCGCATCACGACGGTTTCGCCGAACAGCGAGGGGATGGTGGACACGCGGAAATCCACCTCCTGGCCGCGCACGGCGAGCTTGATCCGGCCATCCTGCGGCAGCCGGCGCTCGCCGATGTCGAGCTTCGCCATGATCTTGATGCGGGAGGTGATGGCGGCGGCCAGGCGATGCGGCGGGCTGTCCGCCTCCTGCAACTGTCCATCGTAGCGGTAGCGCACGCGCAGCCGATCCTCGAACGGCTCGATATGGATGTCCGAGGCGTGGGTCTCCACCGCGCTGGTGATGATCTGGTTGACCAGCCGGATCACCGGCGCCTCGCTCGCGAGGTCCTTCAGCCGTTCGGTGTCGTCCTCCGAGGGCTCCCCTTCGGCACCCTCTTCGCCGGCATGCGGTGCTTCCTCGTCGGGATAGAGCCGCTTGAGCGCGGTATCCAGTTCGATCGGCACGGCGATTTCCAGCCGCACATTTGCGCCGGTGGCGGCGGCGATGGCGGCGGGCGTGAAATTGTCCAGAGGATCGGCCAGGGCCACCACAAGCGTATCGCCATCCATCGCCATTGGCAGTGCATGGGCATGGCGCAGGAAGCGTCCGGTCAGACGGTCGGCGAACAGCGGCTGGTCGGTCGGATAACTGTCGGCGCGGGCCACAGGCAGGTCGAGCAGCGTCGCATAGGCCTCGGCCATCCCCCGTTCGGAGACCAGGCCGAGTTGAAGCAGGACCGAGTCCACCCGCTGCGCGGTCTCATCGGCGACGCGACGGCTTCGTTCGAGCGCCCGGACATCGCATTGGCCGTTTTTGAGCAGAATGTCGGTCAGTTTCTCCAACGGCAACTCTTCACTGGCAAGCATGGTGGTCATAATGTGCGTCCATTGAGCATGCCGGCATGCCCTTCGGCATCGCCGATCGGGATAGCCGGCTTGATTGCGGCGCCGCCGGTTGCAACAGCCCTCGGGCCGCCCATGGGGCCGCGCCCGGGGATGGCCGCGCAGGCGCCGGGTGTCAGACCGTGGTGCGGTGCGTCATTTTCCATGCCGGGCGGCGCTTGGCATGTGGTCAGGGCCGGGACGCGAACATTGTGCGCGCCGCGTCCAGCACCTTGGCCTGATAGCTCAGGTTCAGGATCGGCGTATGGGAATGGTAGTCGCCCACTGCGCGCAAGAGATCGCCCTTGGTCTCGTTCAGGTAGGTGCGCATGATAAGGCCGGCGGCGGCGATATTGAAGCAGGGATCGTTCAGCAGCCGGTCACGCACATTATCCTCGGACAATCTGGCAAAGCGGGCGATCGGGCCGACCCAGAGCGTGTTGATCTGCATGACGCCCAGGTCCACCGAGCCATCCTTGTTCGAGTGCATCAGTCCAATACGTCCGCCCTCGATCGCCTGGATGGACGGCAGCACACGGGGCGGCAAATGATACCACGACGCGGTAAGTGCCATGCATGCAAGAAACGGAACAGGCATTTGATGTAGCTAAAACATGATTCATGTGCTGTTGTCCAATGATTTCGGAATAGCGTGTCCGGCTGTTTTATGGTTTATATGCCGCGCGGATTTCTTCCGTGAGACTGGACTGGCAAATGCATCACAACCTGACTCGCGCTCCAACTCGACATCCCGCAGGCAAGCGACCCTTGGGCAATGCGGGCTTCACCTTGCTGGAGATCCTCGTCGTCATCGCCATCCTTGGCCTGCTCATCGGCTTGGTTGCGCCAGCCGCCTTGCGCCAGCTCTCGGGCGCCCGCGGTTCGGTCGCCAAGCAGTCCATCGAGCGCATTACTTCCATACTCGACCTCTACAAGCTCGACGTCGGTGCTTATCCCAGCGGCGAGCAGGGGCTCGCCGCTCTGGTGCAGAAGCCTTCCGGATCGGAGAATTGGAACGGACCCTATCTCAAGGGAGAATCGCTTCCGATGGATCCCTGGAACCACCCCTTCGTGTACCGCAACCCATCCGAGCGGAGCGGACATGACTACGATCTTTGCTCGCTGGGCGCGACTGGCACTGCCGGACAGGGTGCCATCTGCAACCCATGAGGATCGGGCGGCACGAAAACTGACAACGCGTGCCGCCTGCTACTCCGACGGCGTTCCCCACGTCAGAAGCTGATACGGCGCCTGGTCCAGGCTCGCTTCCGCACGAAGGCGAACCACAGCCTGACGTGTGAACCGGCCGCCCTTCGCGCCAACTGCGGTAGCGTCGATCATCACGACCATGACCCGGCCTGTCGAGCCGAAGTACCAAGGGTCGCCGGTGGTCGCCGACACCTCGGCCAGCGTGGCGGGTATTTCATTCGGCGCCGGCGGATCGCCTTCCCGATAGATCGACAGGAATGGCTTCGTGCGGGCGAGCACCGCCGGCGTCATTCCCACCACCAGGCCGATTTCGTCCACACTGTCGAACAGCTGGTTTCCAGGTCCGTATGGCAGGCCGGCCGCCTGATATTCCGACAGCTTTGTTCCTCCCGACAGCGATTTGGTGCTGTTCGTGCGCCAGTCAACGATCGCACGCGCGAGAGCCGCGGCCTTGCCGGCGTCCACGCCAACATTGCCTAGCAGCGCCTGGATCACAGGCACGGGCGCGGTGTTCGGGTTGACCTTCCGTGACTGGTTCGTAATCCGCACCTCGACCGCGGCATCGCCAACGCGAACCACGCGTAACCGCGGATCCGGAACCCATGTGCCCTGCACCAATCGCATGATCGCCTGGTACACGGCGCCATCTGCCGCAGCCTCTGTCACCGCATTGGCGCGCAGGTTTGCCGCCACCTGCACCTCGGTCCGTCCCGTCGTCGTGAATTGCGCCACCAGCAGCGCCAGCAGCACAATTGTCCACAGGACGATAAGCAGCGCGAAGCCGCGTTGCCGACTCACAGCCGCCACCGGTCACGCATCGGCATGATAACGATATCGTATCCTTGCCGTCCGCTGTCGCGGGTGAACACCATGCGGATGCGGATCAGCTTCGGCAGTACCACCGCGGCCCAATCGGACTGCCATCCGCTCTTGGGGTCGCGCCAGTAGGCGATCTCGAGGTGGTCCACATCGTTCATCAGCGTGACGTGTTCCGGCACCGGCACGGGCCCGATGCGGTAGCGGTAGTTTGGCAGCCAAAGCAACTGCAACTGGTTCTTTTCGTTCACTGCCAATGTCACGATCGCTGCCCGCGTGACCATCGTGTCGGCCGCCTCCGGGAGCGTTGTCGTGAACACCAGGCTGTGCGACGTCCCCTTGAACGTCGCCGGTCGGCCGCTGACCCCACCCGGATCCATCCGCTCGATCAGCGTGCGCAGCGTCCTGTCGGCGGCCTCCACGTCGCCGCGTTTCACCATCGTGCGCGTCTGCGCCTGCCACGCGGTGACGCCAAGCCGCAACCCCTGGACCAGACCCATCATCAGCAGGCTGAATACGACAAGCGTTACCAGGACTTCCAGCAAAGTGAAGCCTGCCTGTCTGCGCGCGCTCATTGCGGGATAATAGCAAATAACTCCCGTCTGGTGCCACAAAGGATCGACATGGCGACAGCGAGCGCGAGTAGCATGCGCTGGTCGCTGCGCACACAGCCAACCGGCGTGCCTGGGTCGCGTGGCCAGCGAACGGTGCGGATGCGGCAGGTGGCCGAGGATGTGGAGCTGTGGATACACGGAAGCTGATCTGCTGGTCCGATCTGCTCAGCTCGGCGCAGATGTCAGCAGACGCTCGCTGTCCAGCCGCACCGTGCGGGCATGCGTTCCCTCCCGCCAGTTGATCCAAACGGTGACGGCACACAGTGTGACCACAAGTGAGTCGGTGGCGCCAACCGGCCTTCCCCCCGAATCCTGCTTGCCGGTGGAATCAAGCGGCCGCACCGCGACCCGCCAGTGAAAGCCTCCCCCGTCGTCCCCCTCCTGCTCGCCGAAGACCAGGTTGGCGCTGGTTCCGTCCATATGCGAGCGGGCGCGCGAGACCGCCTCCTGGTAACGGGCCGCCGCGCTTGTGGCGTGGATGTTTTCGCTTGCCGCGCGGAACACCGTGGCAAGCGCGATACCCGAGATGATGAGCGCAATCAGCACCTCCAGCAGGGTGAACCCGCGCTGGCGCGCACGCGGTGTGGGGCGACGCCAGGTCACTGCAGTCTGTCCATCAGCATGAGGATGGGATCGAAACCAAGCCATGTGACCCAGATGGCGGCACAAAGGGCGGGACCCAGTGGAATGGCGGAGCCGCGATGCATGATCTGTCCCGAGACTCTCAGGCCCGCTGCGATCGCCAGCCCGAAGGCGGCGGCCATGAAAGCGACTGTCGGCAGGGGCGCCAGGCCGAGCCAGGCGCCCGCTGCGGCCATCAGTTTGGCATCGCCCTGGCCAAGCCCGTCGCGCCCGCGCAGCCGGCGGTAAGCGATCTCGATCGCCCGGAAGGCAAGGTAGCCGGCCGCGGCGGCGGCCGCATGTTCGGTGATCTCGGCGGGATCTTGCAGCAGCGTCGCGCCAAGGCCGGCAAGGATCAGGGGCAAGGTCAGCGCATCGGGCAGCAGCATGTGCTCCCAGTCGATCCAGGCAAGGGTGAGCAGCGTCCACCCGAGCGTGCAATCCAGCCAGACAAGCAGCGGGTCGGCTTCGGCCAGGATAGCCCAGGCCGCGATGGCGAGACAGGCGATTTCCACCGCGAGATGCATGAAGGCGATGCGAGCGCCGCACCAGCGGCAGTGGCCGCGAAGCATCGCGACACTGACGAGCGGGATCAGTTCCCACGGGCCGAGAACGTGGCCGCACGCCTCGCACTGCGAACGTGCCAGGACGACCGGCTGCCCGGCCGGCAGCCGACGGATCAGCACCGCGGCGAAGCTGCCGATGAATGGCGCCAGGATCAGCGGGGGCAGCCAGTCGGGCACGCGAACATTCCTCGGCGGGTCACACCCGCAGAACCAAGGCCAACTGTCTCATGCTACACCCTTTGCGGATGGCGCGCGCGGTCAGCGGACCTGCAGGACGCTGACGCGCCCCGTCAGCCAATCCACGCCAATCTGCGAACGCCGCTGGCCATCCGTCAGCTCGATCCGGCCACCGGTTGCGCTGCCGTCGCCGTTGAACCGGATGGCGGCAAGCCTGGCCCCAAGGGTTTCTTCCGACACGGCTGTCATCGATATCGACAGCGAACGCGGCAGGACGGTTGGCGTGCCGCGATCTATGCGGAAACTGCCCAGCGGGACATCCACGGCAAACTGCACCGGGGTGTTGGTCGCAATCGCCTTGGACCGCGCGAGGCGCAACCCCTGCGCAACTTCGCTGACCGCTGCCTTCATCTCGAGCGCCTGGCTGCGCACCGGGCCGCGCGTGACGATCATGGTCAGCGCAAACCCCATGATCGCCACCACGACGAGCATTTCAATTAGAGTGAACCCGGCCTCGCGGCGTAGTGGTCGGCAGCTGCGGAAAGCCTTGATCATAGGCGGATATTACCAGCACCGTCTTGCAAACGGAAGAGCGAAGCCGGGTGTTTGACCACGGGGCTCGCTCTGTTCGTTTGCCTTCAGTTGCAGCTCAGCTGAACTTCGGAACCACCCGATCCACCGCACGGACCATCGCCGATGGATTAATCAGGGCAGGGCTCATGGCCCAGCGGTGCATCGGCACGTTGGCGATGCGCACGGTGCCGATATGTTGCTCCGGATCGGCGTCCTCGACCGGATCGGAATCGGCGAAGCCAAGGCGGTGGCGCAACACCTCGATGTCGTCCTTCTTGCCAGTAAGCAGAACCCAACCGGGCCCTACGCCATAGGTCTTGGCATAGGCGGCCAGCACCTCCGGCGTGTCATGCTCCGGCTGCAACGAGATCGACGCCATGAAGATTTCCGTGCCGACGCGGTCGCCGAGCAGCTCCTGCACGCGGGCAAGGTTCTCGGTCATCAGCGGGCAAATCGCATCGCAGTCGGTGAAGAAGAAGTTGATCATGACGATCTTGCCCTTCATCACGTCGTCGTAGAAATGCAGCGTGCGCCCGTCGTGTGTTTTCACCTCGGCGTTGGTGAACCACGCGGCGCCATCCTGATGAAACTCCCGCGCCTTGCCCGACGTGGCAAGCGCAAAGGGCGCAAGAGCGGCCGCGGCAGCTCCAGCGAAGAATTTACGCCTCTCCATGATCCTGATCCTTCGATACCTGAAAGGTGTGGCGCCCGCCCTGAGATCAGGGCGGGCGCCGGTAGGCTTACAGACTAGACGATGTCCCAGCGGATCATCATCGCATGGTCCTCATGCACCACGTTGTGGCAATGCATGACGTAGCGATTGTACGCCGGCTCGCTCGTGTGGCCCATGTCGCGGAAGCGCATGAACAGCTTGACCTCATCGTTGGTCTGCAGGTTGATGACGTCACGGCGCGCGTAGTCGATCGCCCCGTTGAGCTGCGTGGCGGGCAGCACCGGCTGACCGTTGCGCGTCAGCATCCGATGCTCCTCGAAGTGGATGTGCACCGGATGCCGCCAGGCGCCGCCGGGGTTCTGGATGATCCAGACTTCCCCATTGTTCTGCGGGATGGCAGCGTCGATCACGTTCTCATCGAAGAACTTGCCGTTGACCATCCAGCCGCCGTTGCCGCGCTCGAACCGCCACGTGCGGGTCCGCAGGGTGGACATGTCGGCGGGAATGGCCGGCAGGTCGCGCAGCTTCATGCCGACGTTCGGCGGGCTGTTGGACGACCGGCGGAGCTTCGGATCAGCCGGATCAGCCGATTGATCGCCGCCACTCGGCGGGTTGCCGGTGATGTTGACCTGCAGCACCGGAGTGCCAGGGGTCAGCACGTTGCCGGTCGGACCACGGCCGTTTACCTGCTCGGCGCGGTTGACGAAGTACAGGCGCTGCACGCCCGCCTTCTGCAGCTTGCCGAAGTCAACGATGATGTCGACGCGCTCCGCCACCGCGATGCGCACGCTGCTAACCTGCACGGCGTCCGGCAGCAGGTTGCCGTCGGTGGCGATCTGGTAGAACGGCCAGAACTGCTTGCCGTCCCACAGCGACCACTCCCACCAGCGCGACGGGCCGGGGGCATAGAGCCGGAACCGGTAGCGCTGCGGGGCGACGTTCAGGTAGGGCTGGATCTGACCGTTGGCGAGGAAGCGGTCGCCGAGGATGCCGTCGAGGTCGAACAGGTCGAACAGCAACTGGCAGTCCTTGTCGAGCACCGCGTCGTGGAAGAAGATCGGGCAGTCCAGGTCATCGCCATTGGCGCTGGGTCCGCAAGGCAGGTTCAGCCCCTTGCCGGGCACGCCGGTGTCGAGAGAGTCGAACAGGTTGTAGCAACCGAACATGCCCTTGTAGACGTTCTGGGCGGTGAAATCGAGGTGGTGATCGTGGTACCACAGCGAACCCAACGCCTCGTTCGGGTTGCCGGCCCCGCCGAATGTCGTATCCCGGAAGCCGGCATACACGTTCGGGTAGTGCTGATCCTTGAAGCCCTTCGGGTTGACCGCGTTGGGATCCTGGATCGAGTTGAAGAAGTTGACCGGGTTGCCGTCGCTCTCGGAGGGCGTGTGGCCGTTGTGCAGATGGGTGGTCATCTCGGCGATGCCGAAATCCTGCGCCTTGCTCACGGACGGCAGTTTGTTCTTGTAGCGGACCAGCACCGGCTCGCCGTAGTTCGCCCGGATCAGCGGCCCGGGGACGCGAGCATTGCCCTTGTCGTCGTGGAAGCAGAAGAACCGGGTCTTGTCCAGGTCGGGATGGACCTGGATGAAGTCCTCCTTCATCTCCAGTTCGTAGAACTTCTGCGGGATGAAGCTGCCCTGGCTGCCGGCGCCGAACGTGTCGTTGTTAGCGTTGTACGAGAAGTACTGGTGGTCGACCTGCCTGGTCGCGCCATCGACCGGAGTCTTGCCGGTGGGCGGGCCGTACTCCATGTTGTGGTAGTCGACCGACTGCTGCACCGCCAGGCGCGGCATCTCCGCCTTCCAGGGGGTCACCGGCGGGCTCTGGCCGTCAACGCCAGAAACAGTGGTGAGGGGGGTAAGGCCGCCGCTAGGCCCCTGGGCGGCGAACGCGCGGGCGCTGAGGCCCGCCTTCGCGATGAGGGCGCCGCCCGCGGTCAGCAGGCCAAGGCGCATCATCTCGCGGCGGTTCAGCTTGGCCTTGATGATCGCCTGACGGTTTCGTTGCGCCGTCAGCGCCAACTTGTCTTTCCAACTCGTCATTTTAGGCTCCATTTGTTTCATGTGGTGGCTGTAGAGCGCATGAGCGTTACTCAAACGCAACGAAATTGGCAGACGTAGTGCGGACGCTGCCGGGACGCGGGAAGCAGGTGGGGATCGTCATATGGAAACTGGGAACCTGGGTCCGGTGCGTCACCGAAATCTGGACACCAGTCATTTTTGACATGTTGACCTTGGCCCGTCCGAAACCCAAACTGTTGCGGTCTAGCGCAACCATATGCCAACCCCCTTGGCCTGCCTTCTGCGGATTAACCCGATCTGAACGTGGCCAGCGGCTCGTACGTCTCGGGAAACGCAGAAAGGTTTATAATCTTGCGCAAGCGCAATTGCAACATCTTCGTTATGAATATGGTTATTATTCCGCAAGCAAGTAGAATTGTGTCGCCGCCAACGCACGGGCGAGATACTACAACCATAGGTTGTAATTCCCGGTCGCCTCGCCCTAATTATGATCTTGGTTACAGAATGTTACGCCGGGTGCATCGCCCTCAGGCCGGCAGGCGGCCGCGCCAGAACGACGCATTCGATCGCCAACGGCGCTGCGCGGACGGGTATCGACCGACTGGGCGCAGCCTGTGCCGGGGAAGCGTCGTGCATCGGAGCGTCGACCTGCATGGCGTATCGTTCATGCGTGGCCTTTGGCCACGACCAGTCGATTGCTGTATCTGTGGCCCCATGACCGTCCGTGTCCCGGTGATGGCGCTCATGTCGCTATGTCTGGCGGCGTCTGGTCTCGCCCACATCATGCCCGCCCGTGCGACGCCAGCGATGATGATCGGCCTCGCGCCAGATACCCCCAGGACCTCGGCGGCCACGAGTTCATCGTTCCCCCCTGATCCATGAGCGCGGCGGACGTCGTCACCGCGATCTTGCGGGGCATGCACTTCGCGGCTTTGACTTCGCTCTTCGGCACACTGGTGTTCGCCGCCGTGGTGGTTCGCGGCTTGCCCGACGCATCGTGGGCAGGATTGGTGCGCGTGCGGCTCGCACGGCTGACCTGGGGCAGCGCGCTGCTCGCACCGGCCCTGGGCGTCGCCTGGTTCGTTGCGCAGGCCGGGGAGATCGCCGGCACGGCCGGCATGCGCGAGACGCTGGCCGCCATCCCTGTCGTCGCGCTGGATACTCAGTTCGGCCGCCTGATCCTCCTGCGATTCACCCTGTTGCTGGCCCTGTTGCCGGCTTGCCTGGTCCTTAATAAGAGCGCGTCAAGCAAGGCGCGGCCCGCGCCAGAGCCAGGACTGCCACCGCCATCGCGAGTGCCGCCGGGCGGCACGGCCCGTCGCGGCGAGCCTGGCAAAGCCCCCAGACCAAGTGCCCTGCGCGATCGGCTGGCCCTGGCGACGGCAGCCATTCTGGCGGGCGGCGCGCTCGCGCTGCAGGCCGCCGTCGGTCACGCCGGTGCCATGGAAGGCGTCGCGGGCGATCGGCTGATGATCGCCGAAGCTCTGCACGTATGCGCGGCCAGCGCATGGCTGGGTGGGTTGGTTCCCCTGCTGATCTGCCTGGCAACGATGCCCGCGGATGCCGCCGCCCTAGCCGCAAAACGCTTCTTCCCGCTCGGTGTGGTCACCGTATCGGTCATCGCCGGAACCTCGCTGATCCAGGCGATCGACCTCGTGGGCAGTGTTCCCGCGCTGGTTGGCACCGCTTACGGGCGTGTGGCGCTCCTCAAGCTCTTGCTCTTCCTGTCGATGCTGGTCCTGGCGGCGCTGAACCGCTTCGTGTTCTCGGCCAGACCCGGTGAAGCCCTGAGGCGCTCCATCATGGGCGAGACCGCGCTTGCCGTTGCGGTGATCCTGGCGGCCGGGTTCCTCGCCCACCTCACGCCCGGCGCCCATGAGGAGCCGGTCTGGCCGTTTCAGTGGCGGTTGAATCCGAAGACGCAAGGTCCGCTTCTGGTGGCGGCCTACCCGACCAGCTTCTTCGCTTCACCCACCGGTTTCGCCGCCGCCGCCATCGTGCGAGGGGAACACCTGTATCAGGCGGATTGCGCGTCGTGCCATGGCGCGACAGGTCAGGGGGATGGCCCGGCGGCCCGTACGCAGCCGGTCCGTCCCTCTGACCTGACGACGCGGGGTCTCCTGGAATACAGCGACGGCGATCTCTTCTGGCTGGCGGGCCATGCCGTCAACACGCCGGAAGACGATCGATGGGACCTGGTCGACTACCTGCGCGCCCACAACAGGGGGGAGTTCGTGCGCACATCCGGCCGGGCTGTGGTCCCGCTGCGCATCCCCCAGTTCACCGCAGTTTGCGCCGATGGGCGTGAAATCGACTCCGATGATCTGCGCGGTCAGGTGGTTCGCATCGTGGTGCCAGGCGGCAGCGAACAGGGGCAACCACTGGTGGAACCCGATACGCAGCTTGTCACGATCGCCCTGCCCGCGGATGCCGACAGCCGGGCGATCGGGGCGGGATGTGTCGCTCAGCGGGAGGCGGGGGACGCGTTCGCCATCCTTCTCGGTACAACGCAGGACGCACTTGCGGGCAGCCAGTTCCTGGTTGACCCGAACGGTTGGCTTCGAGCCCACTGGCGCCCCGGCGAGCTTGGCGGCTGGCCAACCCCCGCCCGGCTTTCCGCGAGGGTCAAGGCTCTGGCGGAGCATCCGCTTCCCGCGGATCCTGCTGGTGGACACGTCCATCATCACTGATGGCGGCCATCCAGGGCGATAGCCTCGGCAACTCTGTGATTGCCTGACACGGGCCGGTGTATTACGTCTGTGATATGAGTGACGCCTGTAATCGCACGCGGCCTGCCGGTCGGTGGGCCATCTACCCTAGCTGTTGACCAGGCAGCCATGACGGGCATCCGCTTCGACCTGCGCATCTGGTTCGCCGTCGCCGGCTTCGCTGTGATCGCCGTGCTCGGCGCCGCATTCGCCCTGTTGATGAGCAGCTACCTCACCACGACCATGCTGGATCGCGAGGTCGCGGTGACGCAGGAGTTCCTCCAGAGCATCCTGGGCGCGGAGGGCTACGGCGAGCGCGTGTTCGTCCGCGACGGCGATGGCGCAAACGAGGCGTTGAAGGCGTTCGCGGAACACGTGCGCGCCATGCCGGAAATCCTGCGGGTGAATGTTTACGGCGCGGACAAGCGCATCCTCTGGTCAACCGACGATGCGTTGACCGGACGCATATTCGACGACAATCCGGAGCTTCAGGAGGCATTGGAAGGCAATCTGGTAAGCGAGATCGGCCAGTTGGATTCCGACGATAAACCCGAGCATGTCTCACTCAGCGGGAGCGCTACAGGCCATTTCATCGAGGCCTACCTGCCGATCCGGCGCGACGACACGGTCATGGGCGTGGTTGAGGTTTACAAGGTCCCGACGGCACTCGAGTCGGCCATCGCTCGGGGTCGCCGGATCATCGAGGTTTCCGCCGCGATCGGCTCGTTGGTGCTGTTCGCGACACTCTATTGGATCGTCCGGCGCGGGGCGTTGCAAATCCAGCGCCAGCAGGCCGAGCTCGGCCGCATGGAGGGGCTTGCCGCAGTCGGCCAGATGGCGAGTGCGGTCGCGCACAGCCTGCGAAACCCGCTCTCCGGCATTCGCAGCTCCGCCGAACTGCTGCGGCTGGAATACCCGACGATCAAGCCTGTACCGGACGAGATAATCGGCGAGGTGGATCGGCTGGACCAGTGCGTACGTGAACTCATGGACTACGCGCGCAGCGATACCGTCTCGGTCCAGCGGGTCGAGCCGCTCGACCTGGTGCGCGATACTGTCGAGCGCCAGCGTGGCGCGCTCGACCGTGCCCGGGTCGCGGTCACGATCGACGACGAGAGGCGGACCCTGCGTCCGGTCGACGTGGACCCGCCGATGCTCGGCCAGGCGATGGCCAGCATCGTCACCAACGCAATCGAAGCCTTGCCCGACGGGGGACGGCTCCGCATCGTGCTGTCTGATCCGGACAGCAGGCACACGTTGATCAGCTTCATCGACAGCGGTTCCGGCATCCCGGCCAATCTGTTGCCGCGCATCTCCGAGCCGTTCTTCACGACGAAGATACACGGCCTTGGGCTTGGCCTTGCACTCGCAAGGCGCATTGTCGAGCGATTCAACGGAACGCTGGACATCCTGAGTTCCGACCAGGGCGGTGCGATGCTGCGAATCAAGCTCGCGGTGGCCCGGCGATGAACCGTTCCATCCTCGTCGTCGAGGACGAGCCATTGCTGTCACGGAATGTCGCGCGCTATCTCGAACGCCAGCAATACGAGGTTGCGCAGGCGCCGACCTTGGCGCGTGGCATTGCCGACTACGAGGAACTGCGACCAGATGTCGTGCTGGTGGACCACAGCCTGCCGGATGGCACCGGCATCGACCTGATCCGACACATCCGCCAGCGCGATCTCGACAGCAAGATCGTCATGATCACCGCTCACGGCAGCGTCGCCCTGGCGGTAACAGCCATGAAGGCGGGTGCGGACGACTATCTGACCAAGCCGGTCTCGCTGGAGGAGTTGGGACTTCTGGTGAACCGGCTGCTTTCGCGGAGGCACGCCGAGGAATCGCTTGCCTACTATCGGCGCCGCGAGGAGCAGCGCAGCGGTCTGGACCGGATCACCGGTGCCTCGCGGCAAATCGTCGAGTTGAAGCGACAGATTACCCAGGTGCTGGCGATGGAAGCACGCCAGTTGAGTGGTCCGCCGCCGCCCGTGCTGATCACCGGCGAGACCGGGACAGGCAAGGAACTCGTCGCACGTGCGCTGCATTTCGAGGGCCCGCGCCATGCCGAGCCATTCGTCGAGATCAACTGCGCGACGTTGTCGCCGCAACTCATCGAATCGGAACTGTTCGGACATGAGCGTGGCGCCTTCACCGATGCGAAGGAGCGGCGCACCGGGCTGATCCTGGCCGCCGATCGCGGCACGCTGTTCCTGGACGAGATCGCGGAGATGCCGCCTGCCTCGCAGGCCAAGGTGCTCAAGGTGATCGAGGACCACCGTGTGCGTCCGGTCGGCAGCACGCGCGACCGGTCGGTCGATGTGCGCTTCGTCGCGGCGACCAATGCGGCGTTGGAGGAACGCGTGCGTACCGGGGAGTTCCGCGAGGATTTGATGTACCGGTTGCGGGCGATCACGCTCGCCGTGCCGCCGCTGCGCGCACGCGGCGACGATGTGATGCTGCTCGCCGAGTATTTCATGTCGCAGCACCGCCTGCGGTATGGCCGGCCGGAACTCCGCCTTGACCCCTGTGCGATCGAGGCACTGCGTCGTCATTCGTGGCCAGGTAATGTCCGCGAGCTCCGCAACGTTTTGGAGCAGGCGGCGCTGCTGACGATCGGCGAACGGATACGGACGGACGATCTCAGCCTGCGCGAGCCGCCGGTGCTGCTGGGTCAGAGCGATGACATCGCGGGCGGAGGCGGCGCCACCTTGAGCAGCCAGGAGCACGACCTCATCGTGCAGGCCTTGCGCCGCGTCGGGGGAAACGTGACGTTGGCCGCTCAGGCACTTGGAATCACGCGCGACACGCTGCGCTATCGCATGGACAAGCACCAACTGCGCCGCAGCGCGTTCACCTGAACGCGGGCAGGGTCGGTCCCTGTGCCGGCTGATCTGTGCTAGCATCCCGGCCCATGGCCACGACCTCCATCGCTATTCAGGAGAGCCCGCTCGTCCTGCAGTTGTTCCGCCGGGCGGACGATGCGCTGATCCTTGGTCACCGCCTGTCGGAGTGGACAGGCCGTGCGCCGGCGCTGGAGGAGGAACTCGCGCTCGCCAACATCGCGCTCGATCTCATCGGCCAGGCGCGCGGGCTGTACAGCCACGCCGGCACCATCACCGGCCATACCGAAGATCAGCTTGCCTATCTCCGCGATGCGGGCGCCTGGCGCAACTGCCTGCTGGTCGAACTGCCGAACGGCGACTTTGCCGTGACGATCGCTCGGCTGCTGCTGTTTTCAGCGTTCGCCGACCCGTTCTGGCGCGCGGCGAGCGGATCATTCGAGGCAACGTTCGCCGCCATGGCAGCCAAGGCGGAGAAGGAGACCGCATATCATCTGCGCCATGCCGGCGAATGGCTGATCCGTCTCGGCGACGGCACCGTGGAAAGTCACCGCCGGGCGCAAGCGGCGCTGGACCTGCTCTGGCCCTATACTGGCGAACTCTTTGCGACTGATGCCGCCGATACCGCGCTGATCGAAGCGGGAGTGATCCCGGACCCCGCGTCCCTGCGGGAGACCTGGAACGTAACGCTTGGCAACATGTTGTCACGCGCCACGCTCGCGCGGCCGGTGGATGGCTGGATGCAGTCGGGTGGACGCGGCGGACGCCATACCGAGCACCTCGGTCATCTGCTGGCGGAGATGCAACATCTCCAGCGAACTTATCCGGGTGCCACATGGTAGCAACCGCATCGCTGCGCGATCGCGCGCTTGCCGTGCTCGAGGACGTCGTCGACCCGGAAATCCCGGTGCTGACCATCGCCGACCTTGGCATCCTGCGGGACGTGTCGGTGCAGGGCGATACGGTAGAGGTCACGATCACGCCGACCTATTCCGGCTGTCCGGCGATGAATATGATCACCCTGGAGATCCAAACGGCTCTGGCACGCGCGGGTATCGACGCACGTATCCACACCACCCTGTCGCCCGCCTGGACCACCGACTGGCTGAGCGATGCGGGCCGCCGCAAGCTCGCCGCCTTCGGCATCGCGCCGCCGGAGCACACATCGTCTCGCCGCGCGTTGTTCGGCGAGGCGCACCCGGCATGTCCACTCTGCGGCAGCACGGATACCGAGCAGATCAGCGAGTTTGGCTCCACAGCGTGCAAGTCGCTGCATCGCTGCCGCGCCTGTCGCGAACCGTTCGATGCATTCAAGTGCCATTAGCGACATAGGAGGAACCGATGCCAAGGGAAGCCGTAGTCACCGATAAGGCGCCAAAGCCTGGCGGACATTTCGCCCAGGCCATCGCCGTTGAGCCACGTGGGAAACTGGTGTTCATTTCGGGGATGGTCGCGCAGCGCCCGGACGGGACGATCGCTGGCATCGGCGACATCGAGGCGCAGACGCGGCAGGTGTGCGAGAACGTAAAGGCGGCGGTGGAAGCCGCCGGCGGCACACTGGCAAATGTCTGCCGCGTCGATGTCTACGTGCGCAACATGGAGAACCTGGCGCCGATCCATAAGGTGCGGCGCGAGTATTTTCCGTCGCCGCCGCCGGCCTCCACCTTGGTCGAGGTGAGCAAGTTCACCCATCCTGACTACCTGATCGAGATGAACGCGATCGCCGTAGTGTGACGCTTCGGCCGCGGCCGAAGCAACGGGGATGGATGGACCGCGTTTGACCCAGCATATCGGGCACTCCGATGCACCATCGAGGGAGCTTCGCCAATGCCGGTCAGCCACGACACCGCGACATCGCTGCTTGACCCACGCGAGGAACACTTTTGTATCCCGAGCTGTCACAGCGGACTGTCGCTGTTCCTGCGCCGCCTGACGCCGCAGGACACGCCAACGCGAGCCGTCGTGCTCTATGTTCATGGCGCGACCTTTCCGTCCGCGCTGTCGGTTGCGCACCGCTTCGATGGCCGCTCCTGGCGCGATGAGATGTGCGCGGGTGGGTTCGATGTCTGGAGTCTCGACTTCCATGGCTACGGCCAGTCCGATCCGTACCCGGCAATGTCCGAATCTCCGGACGGGCGCGAGCCGCTCTGCGCTGCCGAGGATGCCAGCCTGCAACTCGAGCAGGCGGTACGGTTCATCTGCGAGCACCATGCGATAGAGCGAATTTCGATCGTCGCGCATTCCTGGGGCACTATCGTCGCGTGTCGCTTCGCCGCTCGTTGCCCCGGGTTGGTCGATCGGTTGGTGCTCTTTGGGGCAATCGCGCGACGCGGCGGAACGGATGCGCCGCGATATCCCGCCTGGCGTCTGGTTTCGCTCCAGGATCAATGGGATCGCTTCACCGCGGAGGTGCCGGCCGGCGAAATTCCTGTTCTGTCGCGGCATCATTTCGCGGAATGGGGCGAGCGCTATCTGGACAGCGATCCGGCGAGCCGCACTCGAAGTCCGGCCAGCGTGCAGACACCAAGCGGACCGTGGAATGACATTGGCCGTGCCTGGGCTGGCAGCCTCGGCTACGATCCGTCGCGTGTCCACGCGCCGGTGGCGATCATTCGCGGCGAGTGGGACTCCATGTGCAACGATGCGGACGCCGCATGGCTGTTCAACGCTTTTGCATCGTCGCCGATCCGGCGCGATGTGAAGATCAGCCGAGCCACGCATCTGATTCATCTTGAGGAAAGCCGTTACGCGCTGTACCGCGAAACACAGAATTTTCTTGCTGCGGGCGACGTGCCCGCCTTCCTGGTATGAGCTGCAAAGGAGAACGTGATGTTCGCCGTCATATTCGAAGTTCAGCCGAAGCCGGAAAAATGGGACCAGTACTTGGAGCTGGCGAAGCAACTGCGGCCCGAACTGGAGCAGATCGCAGGATTCATCGACAACGAACGATACAAGAGCATGCGTACCGAGGGACGCTTGCTGTCGCTGTCCATCTGGGCGGACGAAAAGTCGGTGATCCGCTGGCGTACCCATGCGATGCATCATGGCGTGCAAGAGAAAGGCCGGTTCGAGGTCTTCGAGGACTACCACCTGCGGGTCGGCGAGATCAGCGCGGATACGCACACTCCGCCGGGGTGGACATTGCAGCAGCTTCGGCTCGATGCGACCGAAGTCGGTGTTGCGAAGGTTGTCAGCATATCGGAGATCGATCCCGGCCCGAACGCAAAACCGGCCGATGCAGATACTCTTCCGGAACGGCTGCGCGTGCCGAGCCCCGGTCGCGACGGTGTCAGCGACATGGAGCTGTTCGCGAGCATCTACACGCCTGGCAAGTTGTTGCTGCTCGTGTCGTGGCGTGACGCTGCCGCGGCAGATGCGTGGCAGCCGCCTGCGTCGCTGGCCGATGCTGGCAGGATACGGCACCGGCGCGTGCGGGTGGTCCGCGACTACGGACTGGCCGACCGGCGGGAGGCGCCGCAGTTCTACCCCGACGTGGCGCGACGCGGCGACGTTGGCTAGACTTGCCGCCGGCTCATACGCCGATGGAGGCAGACCATGAATGTCATGCGTGGCTATAGCGGACCGCGCTACAAGCACAGCCCGGATGACCCCGCGCCGTACGACACGATCACAGTCGACAAGCTGACGCCGATCATTGGCGCCGAGATCGGCGGCGTCGATCTGGCGCAGCCGCTGGGCAACCAGACCTTCGAGGAGATCCATCGAGCGCTCGCGGAAAATTTGGTCATTTTCTTCCGCGACCAGCACATCACGGTCGAACAGCACCTCGACTTCGGGCGCAAGTTCGGCAGGCTGCACATCCATCCGGCTGCGCCACACGAGCCCGGCCATCCCGAGTTGATGATCATCCACGCCGACAAGGATTCCCCCCGCGCCAACGGCGAATTCTGGCATAGCGATGTTTCGTGTGACGTGGAGCCGCCGATGGGCAGCATCCTGTATATCCGCACCTGCCCGCCGCGCGGCGGCGACACGCTGTTCGCTTCGATGTATGCCGCCTATGAGGCTCTGTCGGATCGAATGAAGCGCTACCTGGAGAGGCTGACCGCAATCCACGACGGCGAGGATTTGTATCGCGGCACCTACGCCAACTTCGGCATTGCCGACAAGCCGAGCTATCCGCGCGCCGAACACCCGGTGGTCCGCACGCATCCGGTGACCAGCAGGAAGACACTTTACGTCAACCGCGGTTTTACCAAGCGCATCGTTGGCCTGTCGCGCGACGAGAGTTCGGCCATCCTGCACTATCTTTGGGACCACGCGGAAAATCCGCTGTTCCAGTGCCGGTTCCGCTGGCGGGAAAACTCCATCGCATTTTGGGACAACCGCTGCGCGCAGCATCGCGCCATGTGGGACTACTGGCCGCACACCCGCTCCGGCCACCGCGTCACGGTGCAGGGCGACAGGCCGGTATGACCATGGCAAATGCTCCGACATCGCCACTAACGACGTATCTTGAATATCTGGAGAAGGGCGAGCTCGGTTACCAGTTCAGCCCCGAAGCCAACGCAGCGGTGTTCTATCCGCGCGTGATCTGCCCGTTCACCGGAAGCGATCGGCTGGAGTGGCGGATCGGCAAGGGGATGGGCACGGTGCACGCGACCACCGTGGTTTATCCTCAGAAGGGCGATCCGTACAACGTCGCGCTGATCGATATCGACGAGGGTTTCCGAATGATGAGCCGCGTCGAGGATGTTCCCCCACTCGATGTGCGGATCGGCATGCGGGTGAAGTTCCGCGTGCATCAGGCGGAGGGCGACGAACCGCCGTATCCGGTGTTCACGCCGGCGGAGGTCGCGCCATGAACGGCCTTACGCGAGGGAGCGCCGCCATCGTCGGCGCCGCGGAGTCCGACATCGGCGCTGTTGCCGCGAATATGAGTCCGCTCGATCTCATGGCGCAGGGCATCCATCGCGCACTGGCGGATTGCGGGCTCAAGCTGAAGGACGTCGACGGCATCTTCTGCGCCGCGACGCAGGCCCGCACCTCGGCGATGTCGATGTGCGAGTACTTGCACCTGCCATCGGCCTACACCGATTCCACGATCGTCGGCGGCTCTTCGTTCGAGGTGCACGTCGCGCATGCGCAGGCGGCCTTGGCCGCGGGACTTTGCTCGGTGGCGGTGATCGCCTACGGCAGCACGCAGCGCACCGTCGGACGGCGCCAGGCCTCGGCGCGCGAATACAATCCGTACGAAACGCCGTTCCGTCCGTTCCTGCCCTCGACTGCCTATGCGCTGGCCGCGTCGCGCCACATGCACGAGTTCGGCACGACGCGCGAGCAGCTTGCCGAGGTGGCGGTGGCGGCGCGCGAATGGGCGCTACTGAACCCGGTCGCGTGGGAGAAAAAGCCGCTGACCATCGCGGAAGTGCTGTCGGCGCGGCCGATCAGCTATCCGTTCACCGTGCGCGACTGCTGCCTGATCACCGATGGCGGGGGCGCCATCGTCATGATGTCGGCGGATCGCGCGCGCAGCATGGCGAAGCCGCCGGTCTATGTGCTGGGCTGCGGACAGGTGATCACGCACGCGTCGATCTCGTCGATGCCGAACCTCACACTGACGGGCGCGCGCGAGTCCGGCGCCGCCGCGTATCGCGTGGCACGAATGCGCGAGACCGACATCGATGTGCTCGAACTCTATGACGCGTTCACCATCAACACGATCCTGTTCCTGGAGGATCTGGGCTTCTGTCCGAAAGGCGAGGGCGGGCCGTTCGTCAGCGGCGGAAGGATCGGGCCGAAGGGCAGCCTGCCGGTGAATACCAACGGCGGTGGGCTGTCGTACTGCCACCCGGGGATGTACGGATTGTTCCTGTTGATCGAGGCTGTGCGCCAATTGCGTGGTGAATGCGGCGCTCGCCAGGTGGCGCAGGCGGAAACCGCGCTGGTGCACGGCAACGGCGGTGTATTGTCGGCACAGGCTACGGTCATCCTGGGAACACAGGCCGCGCTGTAATTCAGCTTTTTGTTGTGGAGCATAGGGACGCACCATGTCGCGGGCCGGGATCAGGCCGATCAGGATTTGGCGAGCATAGTCGCAGTCGAGGCGCTTGCCTTGGGATCTGGGTGCGGCGTTGCAGTATTGTCATTGATTCCACCGTTCGGACATCCTCGCAGAACCGGAGAGCTGCTTTCGACTGATGCGGGACGGACGTAGACCGTTGGCCCCCTGGGGTTTTGAATGCCGTCAAAAAGATGGGTCGCGTTCTTCCGACCGCGCAATCCAAGCCGGCTTGCCTGCGAACTGCGCTCACGCTCTGCCGGGCCGGGTAGAGCCGATGTGCTGACCGGCGATGCCTTGACCGTCGTCGCCACCCGATCGCAAGGGTGGAGGTTTGAGCGCATGTCTGGAGCTTCCAGTCGGCCCAGCGGCGAGTTCGCCAGTTCAGGAAAAGATCAGGTCGAGTGGCCAGGCCCGGGAGCTTGAATTGGGCGACACCTATGAGTGATCCGAACACACTGTCTGTTGGTGGAGTACTCACCACCCTGTCCCATTTGACGCGACGGATCCGAGGTCACGTCAGCTTTGGCCTGCAAGCCGAGTTCTGTTCGTACGCGAGCGAATTTCTGCGGGTCCATGTAGCGCCGGTCCGAGGCAAGGAGCCGCAGGGCCACGAGGCCGCTTTCGGTGAAGAAGGCCTTCGGCAACGGGGCATCAGTCCTGACGTCCATGAGGCTACGGTCAACCATGGTCCGCGGTGGCGGTGGGATTTTTTAGCGTCAGCCAACGAATACCTGTGCGTCCGCAGTTTCGAACATCACGTCCACCGGCTGTCCCTCAGCCACCCAGGGTTTCCGGACGCTCTGAACGTGGCCGAACCTTTCGCCCCTGATACCCGCCTTGAACAATCTTGATGAGCTGCCGCTGTTCATTTTCACTAATCAGGGGCAAGTGCTCGTCGGCGCCGTTGGATCGCGGCCCGGTCCAGATGCAGTGCCTCTGCTCTTTGCCGCCGATCTCGAACAGGAACGGCGATGGCCTCGACTTCTGGCCATACCGCTCAGCCGAGTAAGTAAGCCCGAGTTGGCGCCGGGCTCTGGTCATGCCCACGTAGGCCACGCGCCGCTCCTCCTCGAGGTCTTTGCAGTTCGTGTGCGGCAGAACGCCATCTTCCACGCCAACCAGGAAAACCGTGTCCCATTCGAGCCCCTTGGCGGAATGAATGGTCGACAGCACAACGGCGTTCGGCAGCGGATTGCGCACTGATCGAGATTGTTCGGCGATTCGGTTCTCCAATTGGTCTAGCGACACGCACGAATGGGCCAGCGCGACAACCGCGTCGACCACGGCATTCCATTCCGCTGCCTCCCTTTCGGACGCTCGAGCTGGCACGGCCTCGCCAACGATGCGTCGGACGTGCGCGGCGGCAGCAGTGAATTGACCGCGCACCGCCACTCGGATCTGATCGAGCTGCTCGCGGACGATTTCGGCACGCTTGTTGGACCCCAAACGGCTCATTGCTTCCGGGCTGTTGCCATCTCGCAGATAGGTCAGCGATCCCACCACCAGTCTCGCCGCCACGCTCTGCCAAAGATCGGCGCCGCCGCGCACATCGAACGGAACGCCGAAGTCCTTCAGGATGCTCTGGAACGGCAGACCAACGGTGGCAGTGCGGTACAGGATGGCGATGCTTTCGACGGCGCGACCCTGCTCGAGCAGCTTGACGGTGGCGCCAGCCACCTGCCGCGCCTCGATTTCCGGCGATGGATAGCCTCTGATCACCAGCTCGCCCGGCGGCCCGACGACTGGTTGGTAATCCTTGTCGATGCGGGCTCTGTTGTGGCGGACCAACCGTTTGGCCGCCCGCACGATCTCCGGTGCCGAGCGATAATTGCGATCGAGCACATGCGTCGTTGCCGCGGGATACCTCGTCGTGAACTCTAGAATGTGACGGACGTCGGAGGCTCGAAACGAATAGAGCGTCTGATCGTCGTCGCCGACCGCCCAGAACCCGACGCCGTCATTGATGAAATTATCGATCAGCTTGATCTGGCCCGGATTCACGTCCTGATATTCGTCAACCAGCATGTGATCATATGCGTCCGTGATACTGCGTCGATATATCGTGTTGGTGGTCATTGCCATGACGACCAGCGGCACCATATCGGCGAAGTCGATGGCGCCCATGGCGCTCAGCGCCTGCTCGTAGACCCGGAAATACCTGACGGCCTCGACCAGCACGTCGTCGTCGGTATTGATCGTGGCCTCGAACCCGGCGGCATCGAGCAGGCACTCCTTTGCCCCGCCGATGATGTCGAGAATGTCCTGTTCCTCGTTCCACCACATCTGGCGGGTCGTGAAAACGCGCCGTTGCTCAGGGGTATCCCAAAGCTGGAACCGCTCGGGCAGACCGGCGACACCTGGGTTGCGTCTGAGCAACCGGAACGCGAAAGCATGAAATGTCATGATGTTCAGGCGGGCTGCCGACGGCAGCTCCAATACGCCGGCGATGCGGCTGCACATCTCGTCGGCGGCCTTCTTGGTAAAGGTCATGGCCAAAATGCGGGTCGGATTGATGCCCTGGCGGACGAGGTGGACGAAGCGCCCCGTCAGGGCGCTGGTCTTGCCGGAGCCAGGGCCCGCAAGCGTTAGTTGGACTGGCGCCGTGCCCTTGGCGGCGGCTGTTTGTGCTGGATCAAGGTGCCTCATTGTCCAACATAACCGAGCCAAGCCTCATCATGGAAGCTCTCGATTGACAGAGTAGAACGCCGCCCGAGTGTGACATGCCAAGATGCTCAATGGAACCGTCGTTGCTGTTTGCCTGCGGCATATTCCATCGGCAGATGACGGTCGCATGTGCCTTTCCGGGCTGAGTGCGTCAGAAGTCTGGCCGGGATTTGGCCGGCAACATGAGCGGACCGGTGTCGCGGCCATCCCATACACGAATTGGTCGAGCACACCGCGCGCCTCCCGGTGGGCCCGCGGCCAACGCAGGTGCGATGGCTCGTACCGTGGGGTCAGCAGGGGCGAGAGTCTACCGATTGGCCCGGAAGGCAACCCAACTACAGTAAATCCGCCACGCTCGATAACGGTCCTTCCCGCCCGGTATGTTCCGCGCCGTAGCGGTGGCAGCTCTTCATCCCATTACGGCCATTGTCCAACGCAATACGGGATGGCGCAGTTGGGTGGAAAGCGGTCTTTGCCGCCGAACGAAAACGCCGCCGACCATAGGGCCAGCAGTGCTTGCGCCTACGGACCAGCTAATCGCCGCATCAACACGTCGAGCGCTGGCCACGGTGGCCCCTTGCGTAGGGTGCTGACGAGTTCTCGGGCTACTCGCGGCCCGTTCGGGAACTGATCGCCTGCATCCCAGCGCCACGCTGCGACCATCGCAAGAACCAGGACCCGGCACTCGTCGAGCAGTTCTTGATCAACGTCCGGATAGTGCTCGATGACCTCTTCGGGCACATGGGCGAGGTCGAATTCGATTGGCCCGCGGCAACACGTCTCAAGGTCGATGAACAGCGGTCCGTTCTTCGTGCTGAGCAAGTTGCCCGGGTGCGGCTCGCCGTGCAGCAGTTGCTCGGCGGCGCCGCGGTCGGCGATCGTTCGTCGTATGCTTCTTAACGTGCTGCTGAGGAGCTCCCGGTCGGCGTCGGCGAGCGCCGGAGTTCGGTCGCGGCTCGCCACGAGTTGCTGAGCTTCTGCGACTCGATCCGTGAAGTGGGGCGTCGTGACATCGAGCTTCCGCATGCCGGCATGCAGCCGCTTGAGCGCCTTCGCGTAGTCGGCTGGTGCAACTTCTCGTGGCGTCACCGATGAGTAGTAGGTCCACAGCGTGACCACGAAGCTGTCACGCTCGTAAGCGCGCGGCTCCACACGAGGCTCAAGAGCCGCCGCAGGGCTCTGGGTCTCGGCGAGCCGTTGGGCAAGCTCAACTTCGAACTGCGCCACCTGCCGCGCCAGAGGTGCGATTCGGGCAAGGACGTCACAAGGCAGCAGGCGCACGGTGAGCTTATTGGAATTCTGAAGAACGACCGCGTCGTCGACTGTCAGGCCAAGCGCGGAGGCGATCGACATGGCCGCAGCCACCGCACGCGGAACTTCAGATGCCTGCAAGGAAACACTCCGTCTGCACCTACTCTGGCAAGGGTTACCACGGGACCTAGCGCTTCCTGTCACTTGCCGCTCACCCCGACGGCAAGGTCCGGCTTGGGTCGAAAGCGGCCGTTTCGCAATCGCTCAGAGACAGGCTCTAGTCAATCGGGTGACCAGCCGATGCTGTCAGGAAACAGACGAAGATCAACACAGAAGAAGATCAACACGGTCCCCCAGCCCGCGCGCGGGCACCACGATGGGAGAAAAATTGCACTTCGACGATAGCGCTCTAGAGAAGGTCCTTTCTATTTTCGTAGCAGCGGAGGACGATCGAGCACACAGAGAATCACAGGAGATCATTCTCGATGGGCGCGCCGCGCAATCAATCCCCTCTCCGTGGCCCTTCGTGGCCCTCAAATCTTCCTCCGTGTTAAATGCTTTCTGGCGGACCACCCAGCCGCTCCGGCAGCGGGATGACGGTCCGATTGCCCCCCGCGCGCGGAGGCCGCGACGGTTGCCAGACCGCCCTCCGGTCGCGCAAGTTCCGGCGGTCTCGCGATCCCGAAAGGACCCGCCCATGAACGGCGCCGAAAGCCTTGTGCACAGCCTGCTGAAGAGCGGCGTCGATACCTGTTTCTGCAATCCCGGCACGTCCGAGATGCACTTTGTCGCCGCACTCGACCGGGTGCCCGGCATGCGCTGCATTCTCGGCCTGTTCGAAGGCGTGGTGACCGGATCGGCAGACGGCTACGCGCGCATGTCGGGCAAGCCGGCGGCGACGCTGCTGCACTGTGGGCCGGGCCTCGCCAACGGTCTCGCCAATCTGCACAATGCCCGCCGCGCGCAGACGCCGATCGTCAACATCGTGGGCGACCAGGCAACTTACCATCGCCCGAACGATGCGCCGCTGACCGCCGATACCGAGGGCTGGGCGCGCGGCGCATCGGCTTGGGTGCGGACGGCGACCTCATCCGAGACGGTGGGCGCGGATGCCGCCGTGGCAGTGCAGGCGGCGCGCACCCATCCCGGACAGATCGCCACGCTGATTCTGCCGTCGGACACCTCGTGGGACGAGGGCGGCGTGATAGCGGAGGCGCTGCCGGTGCCGCCGAAGCCGCGCTCGGACCCCGCCCAGGTGCGCAACGCCGCCGATATCCTGCGCCGCGGCCTGCCTACGCTGATCGTGCTCGGCGGCGACGCGGTTCGGACCGAGGCGCTGGAGAATGCCCATCGCATCGCGTCGGCCACCGGCGCGCGGCTGATCGCCCAAGGGGCAAATGCCCGGATCTCGCGCGGCCGGGGGCGGGTGCCGGTGGATCGCATCCCCTACGTGGTCGATACCGCGGTGAAGGCGCTGGCGGGCACGCGGCATGTCATCCTGTGCGGACTACGCAAGCCGGTGACGTTCTTCGCCTACCCGAACAAGCCGACCACGCCGATTCCGGCGGACGCCGACATCCACGTGCTCGCGCGCACCGACCAGGACGCAGCCGATGCGCTGGCGCGGCTGGCGGACGAACTTGCCGCTCCGCGCGTCGCCATTCCCGATCCCGGCGCCCGGCCGGAGCCGGTGCGCGGCAAGCTCACGCCCGAGTCCGTCGCCGCCACGCTGTCGGCGCTGTTGCCGGAGCAGGCGGTGGTCACCGACGAGGCGGTCACCTTCGGCCGCGGCTTCTTCCCGTTCACCTACGCCGCCGAACCGCACGACTGGCTGAACTCCACCGGAGGGGCGATCGGCTGCGGCCCGCCGCTCGCCACCGGTGCCGCGGTCGGCGCGCCCGGGCGACGCGTGGTCGCGCTGCAGGCCGACGGTTCGGCGATGTACACGCTGCAGGCGCTATGGACGCAGGCGCGCGAGAATCTGGACGTCACCACGGTGCTGCTGTCCAATCGCAAGTATCAGATCCTGCTGGGCGAACTTGCCAATGTCGGCGCCAACCCCGGCCGCACCGCGCTTGACATGCTGGACCTGGGGAGGCCCGATATCGACTGGACCAGGCTTGCTGCCGGAATGGGCGTCGAGGCCGCGCGCGCGGACACCTGCGAGCAGTTCGCCGATCTGTTCGCGCAGGCCAACGCTCGGAAAGGCCCGTTCCTGATCGAGCTGGTAATCTGACGCCGTGAGACGGGCCCCGGCGGGTGGGCGCCGGCGCCGCTATAGCTGCCTAGGGGCTGGCGCCCTCCACGGGTCTGCCCGGGACCGTCAGCTGGCCGCCTGCGGTGACGGTTGGCGGCGCAGCCGTTCGACTTTGGCCATCGCGGCGGGGCCGGGCCACTCCTCGACGAGCCACTGGGGCAGCGGGTCGTCCGCGCTGCTCAACGGCAGTACTTCGTCCTCGTCGCCGCGACCGTTCGGGAACAACTCCAGCGCCCGTGGCATCTCGTAATAGATCTCCAAGCCGTTGCCGTCGGGATCGGCGAAATAGATGCTGCGCTGGCAGATATGATCGGCGGCACGCTGGATTTCGACGCCGTTCTTGAGCAGGTGTGCGTAGGCTTCGCGCAATGCCGCATAACTGGCGACCTTGAACGCGATGTGCGCGAGCCCAAGCTGTCCCTGCCGCGGCCTCGGCGCGTCCTGTGGTGCAGGGTGCTGCATGACGTCGATTGTATGGAAGCCGTCACCCAAAGTCATGAACACACCGCCGTGCTCTGGATCCTGCTCGGCGATGCGAAACCCCAGCACGTCGCGGTAGAACCGCTTTGACGCTTCCTCGTCGGCGACCCTCAGCAGAACGTGGCCGATACCGCTCAGGTTGATCATG
>DATMND010000338.1:0-2317 GCA_035569235.1 Acetobacteraceae bacterium
GTCGTTGGCATGTCGATCTCGGCCAGAAGCTCTGTCTCGGGCCGTCCGGTGATGCTGGACCACCACGCCAGCGATGAAGCGGCAGACAGGGTAACGCCCATCTGGTGCCAGGTGCCGGGCAGTGCGTGACAGAATGCATGGACCGCCGCTTGCGGATACGGGCGGAAACTGTCGGTGGTGGCAAACAATACGCCGGAAGTACCAAGCGAGACGAATGCGTCGCCGGATCGGATCGCAGAGAGGCCGATGGCACCCGCCGCATTGTCTCCTGCCCCGCCAGCCAGGATAGGCCGATGCGCCATGCGCCATCGCGCCACGAGCTCCTGACGCAGCGCACCTGCCCGGGCATTGCCTTCGACCAGACGCGGCATGGCATCGCGCGTCAGTCCAGTGGCTGCCAGCGCGGTATCTGACCAGTCGCGGGCGCCGACATCGAGCCACAGCGTGCCCGACGCATCTGACATCTCTTCGATCATCTCGCCGGTCAGCCGATAGCGAACATAGGCTTTGGGCAGCAGCACTTTGTCCATCCGAGCGAAAACCGCCGGCTCGTGCTTGCGCACCCACAGCAGCTTGGGCGCGGTAAAGCCAGGCATGGCGATATTGCCGGTCACTTGCCGGAGCGTCGGAAATGCGGCCTCCAAGTTCGCGCATTCGGCGGCAGCGCGAACATCGTTCCACAGGATGGCTGGACGCAGCACGGCGCCCGCATCGTCCAGAAGCACCGCGCCATGCATCTGGCCGGACAGGCCGATACCCTCGACGGCGGACAAGGCTGCGGCATGCTCGCGCCCCAGTGCATCGATGACGTCCAGCATTGCCTGCCACCAGGCTTCCGGATCCTGCTCGCTGTATCCGGGCCGCGGTCGCTGCACCGACAGTGGCGCCATGGCGCTGGCGACCACCTGCTGCGCATCGTTCACCAGCAACGCCTTGACGGCCGAGGTGCCGAAATCGATGCCGAGAAACAGGTTTTACACTCCGCCGTTCAGGCAGCCAGCGGATGCCGGACCAGGTGCGGCAGCGCCTGGCCGGCGTTGTCGAACAGATGGCATGCGGCCGCATCGATCGCGAGGCGGATTTGCTCGTGGGCGCGCGTCGGGTCGCTGCCTTCGATCTGCACCGTCATCTCCTGATCGCCGGTCTTGACGTGCAGCAGGGTCAGACCGCCGAGCCGCTCGACCAGGGATACCGTGGCACTGATCGGGCCGGCGGGATCGATGTGCAGACCCTCCGGACGAATCCCCAGCGTGACAGCGTCGCCTGGGCGCGCGGTTCCGGCCTCGACCGGCACCGACGTCTGCTGTCCCGCCGCCAGCGCGACCGTCGTGCCCGAAGCGCCGATTTCGGTCACCTTGGCCGGCAGCAGGTTCATGCGGGGCGACCCGATGAAACCGGCCACGAAAAGGTTGGCGGGGTGGTGGTACAGATCGAGCGGCGATCCGACCTGTTCCACGCGCCCACCTTGCAGCACGACGATCTTGTCGGCCATCGTCATGGCTTCGATCTGATCGTGGGTGACGTAAATCATGGTTGCGTTGAGTTCTTCGTGCAGCCGCGACAGCTCGATCCGCATCTGGCCACGCAAGGCGGCGTCGAGGTTGGACAGCGGTTCGTCGAACAGGAAGACCTTCGGTTGCCGCACGATTGCGCGGCCAATGGCGACACGCTGGCGCTGGCCGCCCGACAGGTCCTTTGGCCGGCGTTCCAAATAGGGTTCCAACTGAAGGATGCGGGCAGCTTCCTCGACTTTACGGTCGCGTTCGGCCCTGGGCACGCGCGCCAGGCGCAGGGCGAACCCCATGTTCTGCCGCACCGTCATGTGCGGATACAGCGCGTAGGTCTGGAACACCATCGCAAGGCCGCGATCTGCCGGTCCGATATGATTGACCGGGGTACCGTCGATTTGCAGTTCGCCCGAGGTGATCTCCTCCAATCCCGCGATCATGCGCAGCAAAGTGGATTTGCCGCAACCCGACGGTCCCACGAATACCACGAACTCGCGGTCGGCGATGGCGAGATCGATGCCCTTGATGACCTCGGAGGAACCAAAGCTCTTGCGCAGATCGCGAAGTGTCAAAGTCGCCATTCGCGGCCTCCTTATTTGACTGCGCCGAAAGTCAGGCCTTGCACAAGCTGACGCTGGCTGAACCAGCCGAACACCAGAATGGGCGCAACGGCCATCGTCGATGCGGCTGACAGCTTGGCGAAGAACAGCCCCTCCGGGCTCGAGAAAGAGGCGATGAACGCCGTCAGCGGCGCGGCGCCCGCCGAGGTCAGGTTCAGGCTCCAGAACGCCTCGTTCCAGCACAGGATC
>DATMND010000339.1:0-11710 GCA_035569235.1 Acetobacteraceae bacterium
ATGGCACGGGTGACGTGATCATCTCCAACTGCGTGATCAACCTGGTGCCGGACAAGGCGCAGGTGTTCCGCGAGGCATTCCGCGTGCTGAGGCCGGGCGGTCGTCTGGCAATCTCCGATGTGGTGAACATCAGCCCGCTGCCGCCGGATCTTGCGTCCGACAAGGCGCTGCTGTGCGGCTGCGTCGCCGGAGCGGCGGCCACCGGCGCGATCGAGGACTGGCTGAGGGCGGCCGGCTTCGTCGATATCAGCATCCAGGTGAAGCCCGAGAGCCGCGAATACGTCGCCACCTGGGCTGCGGGCCGCGGCATCGAAAACTACGTCGCATCGGCCACGATCGAGGCGCGCAAGCCAGCGAGCGCGTGCTGCACATGACCATGCGTCCAACCAACGTGCTGTTTCTGTGCACCGGCAATTCTGCGCGGAGCATCCTCGCCGAATGTATCCTTGGCCGGATGGGTCAAGGGCGCTTCCACGGCTACAGCGCCGGATCATTTCCCAAAGGCACGGTCAACGCGCTCGCACTGAGATTGCTGGCGGAGCAGGGCTTCGCCACGAGTGGCTTGCGGTCAAAATCCTGGGATGAATTCTCGGCGCCGGATGCACCCGCAATGGACTTCGTGTTCACCGTCTGCGATCAGGCCGCCGGTGAAGTATGCCCGATCTGGCCAGGCCAGCCGATCACCGCGCATTGGGGCATCCCCGACCCCGCCGCCGTCAATGGTTCGGCGCCCGAACGCATGCTGGCGTTCCGGACAGCATTCCGCATGCTCGAACGCCGTATCCAACTGTTTCTAACGATCAGGTTCAAAGAACTCAATCGCGGCACAGTCGAGCGGCGGGTCGCCGAGATCGGTCACCTGCAGGGCGCGGCCATCGAGGTTCCCGCATCGTGAGCAAGCCGTCTGCCATGGGCATTTTCGAACGCTACCTGACGCTCTGGGTCGCGCTTTGCATCGTCGCCGGCATCGTGCTCGGGCAGGCCGCGCCCGGCGTGTTCCAATGGATCGGCGATGCGACAGTCGCGCAGGTGAACCTGCCGGTCGCAATCCTGGTGTGGCTGATGATCGTGCCGATGTTGCTGAAGATCGATCCGCGCGCCTTGGGACAGGTCGGTCAGCACTGGCGCGGCATCGCTACCACCGTCGGGATAAACTGGCTGATCAAGCCGTTCTCCATGGCGCTGTTGGGCTGGCTGTTCATCTCCCATCTGTTCCGCCCGCTGCTGCCGCCAGCACAGATCGACGGCTACATCGCCGGACTGATCCTGCTGGCGGCAGCGCCGTGCACCGCAATGGTCTTCGTTTGGTCCAATCTGGTCGACGGCGAGCCGCACTTCACCCTGAGCCAGGTCGCGCTGAACGACACGATCATGGTGGTGGCGTTCGCGCCGATTGTCGGACTTCTGCTCGGACTGTCCTCGATCAGCGTGCCCTGGAACACGCTGCTGCTGTCGGTGGTGCTCTACATCGTGGTGCCGGTGATTGTCGCCCAGCTTTGGCGGCAGGCGCTGCTTGCCGCCGGTGGACAGGCGGCGCTGCAGCGGACGCTGCGGCGACTTGGTCCGGTGTCGCTGACGGCCCTGCTGTTGACCCTCGTGCTGCTGTTCGGGCTGCAGGGCGGTCAGATCATTCGCCAACCGCTGGTGATCCTGCTGCTTGCAATTCCGATCATCGTGCAGGTCTACTTCAATGCGGGGCTCGCCTATTGGCTCAATCGCCGGCTCGGCGTCGAGTGGTGCGTCGCCGGCCCCTCGGCGTTGATCGGCGCGTCGAACTTCTTCGAGCTCGCCGTGGCGACGGCAATCGCACTGTTCGGCTTCCAATCGGGCGCCGCGCTTGCAACCGTGGTTGGCGTGCTGGTCGAGGTCCCGGTTATGCTTTCGGTGGTTCGGCTCGTCCGCCGCAGCAGGCCATGGTACGAGCGTCGTGTCGCAGTGCACAGTGCGGTTCCCGCCACGCAGCGTGGCAGGTGACGGCTATTGCGTCGCTCCGGGCTGCGTTCGCGCGATCCCGCGATCGAGCAATGGCACCAGCACGAACACGAAGGCGGTGAACGCGGCGGATGCCACGATCAGCGGTTCGAGCCGGCCGGAGAATACATGCTGGTAGAGGAATGCGCCGATCGTGTCCGAGAGCGGCGTTGCCAAATTGATGACCGACATCAGCGCCGCGAAGGCAAAACCCTCGGAGCGTTTTGGACAGTGATCAGCGGCGAGCGTGAGCGTGGCGATGTTGGCGATCATGCTGGCAACGCCATTGAGGAAATACACCACGATGGCGCTGGTTTCATCGACCAGGCCGAGGAACGCCAGTGTCGCAAGTGTGCCGCACAGAATGCTCAGGTTGAGCAATGCGCGCGATGCCATGCCGCGCAGCATGAAGCGGTAGATCAGGCCGCCCGCGATCCATCCTCCGGCGCTGACCGAGGACAGCATGCCGATGGTGCCCTGCGAAAACCGCAGGTGGTCGGTCATGTGAAAATAGAGCGGCGTGCCGAACCCCGGGCAGAAGTAGTAGCAGAACAGGAAGGCGCCGATCAGCCAGAGCGTGCGCGATCGGAACGTGTCGAGGAACCCGCGCAGAGCGCGTCGGAAGTCGGCAACATTGATCCCTGACGGCTCCTCCTCAACCAGCGCGAGGCAGCTGACGACGATCGCGACGGGGGCGATCGCCGCGATTGCCGCCGCGGCGTGTAGGGCCCCTTCCGGTGACAGGTGTTCAATCAGCTGACCGCCCAGCAACGATGCGGCCATGACAGCGACGTTGAACCAGAGCCATTGCTGGTTGATGAACGCTCCGCTCGCGTTGAGTCTCTGGCCGTTTTCCACCAGCAGCGCGCCGCACACGGTGCTCGAGATGGCCATGGCGATCGCCGTCAGCAGCAGCGCGAACACGATCGACGCCGGAGCCAGAACCTGGGTGGTCCACAGGAAGGCAGCGATCGCGGCGGCGTTCGCCAGCAGCAGGTAGCTGCGTCGCCGATAGCCGAACAGCGGCAGGAAGTCAGACAGCATGCCGTAGAGCGGCTTGACGATCCATGGAACGTCGAGAACCGCGAGGTACGTGGCGATCTGCACCGGCGTCCAGTTCTGGCTTTCCTTGAGGTAGTGGGTGAGCGGCTGCCAGATCACCCCGACTTTCGCCTGGCCGATGCCCTCCACCGTGTAGACGATGGCGAAAAACAACATCAGGCGGGAGATCCCGTCGGTGGTTGAATCGCGTTCGCGGAATCTGCGCATGGACAGACAGTGTGCGCGGTGGCGATGCGCGCCTCAATGGCGGCCATTCGCCCGGCCGTTGGCGGCGCGAATGGTTGCCACGTATGCTTCTCCCTGACCGGCAGGGATTGACCGAATGGCGTGGCGGATCGGCATCGACATCGGCGGCACCTTCACCGACGTAGCATTGGTGGAGGAAGACACGGGCTGCATCGCCATTGCCAAACTGCCGAGCACGCCGGGTGATTTCGGCCGGGGGGTGATCGACGGCATCCGTCAGGGGCTGGACGCCAACCGCATCGATGCGGCCGATGTCTCGCTGCTGTCGCATGCGACGACCGTTGTCACCAACACGCTGCTGGAGAACAAGGGGGCGCGTGCCGGCTTCGTCGCGACGCGCGGTTTCCGCGACATCCTCGAGCTGCGTCGTTCCTCGCGCGCCGATCTGTACGACCTGTTGCAGGATGCGCCGGCCGTTCTGGTGCCTCGGCGCTGGCGGTTCGAGATCACCGAACGGATTGACGCACAGGGCGAGGTCGTCACGCCGTTGGCCGAGGGCGAGTTGTCGCCGTTGATCGAGGCGATCCACGATGCCGGGTTGCAGACCGTGGCGGTGTCCTTGCTGTTCTCGTTCCTGAATGATGCGCACGAACGGCGCGTCGGTGAGGTGTTGCGCGCGGCGTTGCCCGGCGTCGGTGTGTATCTGTCGTGTGAGGTGCTGCCCGAGATCCGCGAATTTGAGCGGGCCAGCACGACAGCGGTATGTGCTGTGGTGGGGCCGTTGCTGGCCTCATATCTCGACCGGCTGCAGGCCGCGGTTTCGCGTCTCGGATTGCCGAGACTGCATGTCATGGGTTCATCGGGCGGCGTGCTGGACATCGACGAGGCGTTGCGCATGCCGGCGATGGCTGTGGAATCCGGCCCTGCCGCAGGTGTTATCGCGGCGGCGCTTGCAGGGCGGCAGCTTGATCGCCCAAACCTGATCTCGTTTGACATGGGCGGCACGACGGCCAAAGCGAGTGTGATTGCCAATGGAGAAGTCGCGGTTACCGCGGAATACGAGGTCGGCGGTTCCAGCCATGGCAACCGTTGGATGCACGGCACGGGCCATCCGATACGCGTGCCGGTCATCGATCTTGCGGAGGTAAGTGCGGGCGGCGGCTCCATCGCCTGGGTCGATCCGGGCGGTGCGCTGAAGGTGGGTCCCCACAGTGCCGGCGCGGACCCAGGTCCTGCCGCCTACGGCGCCGGCGGAACGCTGCCGACCGTAACCGATGCGGATGTGGTGCTGGGCTATCTGGATCGCGAGGCATTGCTCGGCGGTGGTCTGCGCATCGATCTCGCTGCGGCGGAGCTTGCAATCGCTACGGCGATCGGACGGCCGCTCGGTTTGTCAGTTCCCGAGGCTGCCGCGCACATCATCGAAGTCGTCAACAGCAATATGGCGCAGGCGCTGCGCATCGTGTCGATCGAGCGGGGCCATGATCCGCAGGAGTTTTCTCTCATTGCATTCGGTGGGGCCGGTCCAGTGCACGCCGTCGCGCTCGCCGCGGAGTTGCAGATCCCGGAAGTGATCGTGCCGCCGGCGCCTGGTGCATTCTCGGCGCTTGGACTGATTGCCAGTGATCTGAGGCGTGACTATTCGCGCACGTTGTACGCCGATCTTGCCAGCATCGATCCGTCGCGTGTCGGCGAGGCGATCGCCGGAATGGAACAGCAGGGGAGGGCGATGCTGCATTCGGCGCGGGTTCCGCCTGAGCGGCAGGTGCTGCTGCGTCAGGCTGACGTGCGCTATCGCAGGCAGGCGTACGAACTTACCGTGCCAATTGCTGATGATGTGATCACCCGTGCCAAGCTCGACGACCTTGCGGCTGCGTTCCACGCCAAACATGAGCAGACCTATGGTCACGCCAATCGTTCGGAACATGTGCAGCTGGTCAATCTGCGTCTGACCGCGCTTGGCCGGTTGCCGGACCTCGTGCTGGCGCAACGTGCCGATCCAGCAAGCGCGCGTACGCGCGGCCGTGACGTGTGGTTTGCCGAGACCGGATTCAAGCCGACGCCGGTACATTGGCGCGACGGGCTCATACCGGGCACGCGCATCGTTGGCCCAGCGATCATCGAGGCGATGGATTCGACAATCGTGGTGCCGCCTGCGTGGCAGGCACGGATCGATGATCTGGGGTATATACGGCTATCTACATCCAAACGTCATCCAAACGTCATGGCCGGGCTTGACCCGGCCATCTAGACGGCTCCGGTGCGTAGATGGCCGGGTCAAGCCCGGCCATGACGGTCCTAAGCAACATGACGGTCCTAATTAGGAGTACACCGCACGATGCAACGCCTGAAGACCGACCCCGCCCGCTTCGAGGTGGTGAAGAATGCGCTCACCTGTGCGGCCGAGGAGATGAAGATCGTCCTGGCCAAGACAGCGTACTCGCCGCTGCTGAAGGTCGCCGGCGACTACTCCTGTGGCATCTTCGACGTGGTGGGAAACATGGTGGCGCAGGGACCGGACCTGCCGATCCACCTTGGCTCGATGCCGGATGCGGTGCGCGCGGTGGTGAAGGCGTTTCCCGATGCGGCACCGGGTGACATGTTCATCCACAATGATCCGTATCAAGGCGGCTCGCATCTGCCGGATGTGAATGTCGTGGCGCCGGCATTCCACCAGGGTCGTCTGCTCGGCTTCGGTTGCATGCGCGCGCACTGGCCCGACATCGGCAGCGCGACACCAGGCAGCTACGGCGCGGTGACGGAAATCTACGGCGAAGGTCTGCGCCTGCCGCCGATCCGGCTGTATCGCGACGGCAAGCCGGATCCATCGATCGAGGCCATCATCTTCGCGAATGTCCGCACGCCGACCGAGCGGCTTGGCGATCTGCGCGCTCAGGTCGCGGCGAATTGGCGTGCCGCCGCAAGGCTCGAGGCTCTGGCTGCGAAATACGGCACCGACACGCTGCTCGACATCATGCAAGAGGTGCTCGACTATTCGGAAACCATGATGCGTGCCGCGCTGCGTGCGCTGCCGGACGGCGAGGCGGAGTTCACCGATGTTTTCGACGGCGACGGCATCATCGCGCCGGGCGAAACCGAAGACGAGACCTTCACTGTGAAGCTTCGCATCACCAAACGCGGCGACACGATCACCGCCGATTTCACCGGCTCCGATCCGCAGGTTCCCGGACCGATGAACGCGCCGCTCACCGTCACCGCATCCGGCGTGTTCTGCGCGTTGAAGATGATCGCCGATCCAAAAAGTCTGATCCCACCGAATTCGGGCTGCTGGCGTCCGGTGACGGTGACCGCGCCACCCGGTTCGGTGGTGAACGCGCAATTGCCCGCGCCGGTGGTTTACGCGAACCATGAGATATCGCACCGCGTCGCGGACATGGTGATGGCGGCGATGTTCGCCGTCACGCCGCACACGGTGATGGCCGGCTCGCAGGGCACATCGGCTGTGATGACATTCGGCGGCACCGACTACCGGACCGGCGAGCGCTATGTCAGCTACGAATCGGTGAAGGGCGGCTTCGGTGCGCGGCCGGTGAAGGATGGCATCAACGCCGTCGCCTCCACGGTCTCCAACATGATGAACACGCCGATCGAGATCATCGAAATGAGTTTTCCCCTTCGCGTCGAGGAATATTCGCTGGTGCCGGACAGCGGCGGCGCGGGGACCTGGCGCGGCGGACTTGGCGTGCGCCGGGTGTGGCGCGTGCTGCAACGTCAGGCCCATGCCGCGGTCTGCTGCGAGCGCACGGTCACCCCGCCATTTGGTCTCGACGGCGGCAAGGCCGGCGCGGCTGCGCGGCTCGAACTGATCCCGCCGAATGGCAACGCGCGCAAACTCAACAGCAAGGGTGGCTTCATCGCGCCGGCGGGTTCGCTGGTGGTGATCGAGGCGCCTGGCTCCGGCGGCTACGGCCCGCCATCGGGACGCGAACGTGCGCGGCTTTCCGAAGACCTGCTGGACGGATACGTTACCCCCAATGCCGTGCGACGCGACTACGGCGTGGAAGCAGGGTGACGGAGGAACTCAGGATGACCCACGTGGCTCCGAACTCGGTGCAGACGCGCGATATCGCCTCGATGCGCATTGACCTATGCCGGCGGTGGGCCACGTGCAGCGCGTCGGGCCTTACATGCAGCAGGTGCTGGCGAAGTTCATCGATCATCCGTTGGTGGGCGACGTGCGCGGCGTCGGCCTGTTGACCGGGATGGAGATGATGGCCGACAAGGCGACGCGCACGCAATTCGATTCGTCGCGGGGTGTGGGCCGCATTGCCGATAGACATGCGCGCGGACAGGGCCTTATCACGCGGTTCATCGGCGACCGTATCGCGTTTTCGCCGCCGTTGATCATCACCGAGGAGGAGGTCGATGACATGGCGGCATGTCTGCAGCGCACGCTGGACGATACCTGGGCGGAAGTCCGGGCCAACTGAACCAAACTCGAAGGGAGACAGAGAATGTCAGGCATTCAACCGGTCGTCGCGCAGAAGAGCCCGTACCAGATGGAGGTGGAGGCCGGCAAATCCTATTGGTGGTGCGCCTGCGGCAAGAGCGGCAACCAGCCGTTCTGTGACGGGTCGCACAAGGGCAGCGGTTTCAGCCCGGTCGAGTTCAAGGCGGACGAGGCGGCGACGATCGCGTTCTGCGGATGCAAGAACAGCGGCAACAAGCCACGTTGTGACGGAACGCATCGGAGTCTCTAACCGCTCCACTCGTCATCAACCGCTCCATTCGTCATCCCCGCGAAAGCGGGGACCCACACGATGACGGCGGTTGGGGAGGACCTAAGATGAAAATCGATGACGTTACGCTGACCATCTTCACGTGGGACGGCATTCCGGCAACGCGCTATCACCTCGGGGCGATGGCTTCCAGCTCCTCCAGCCTGGGCCTGCTGCGCATCCACACCGATGAGAGGCTTGAGGGTCACGCGTTTCTTGGTGCGGCGACCAATCCGGCGGCTATGGACGGTCCGCAGTTGATCCGTTCGCTGAAGCCGATGCTGCTGGGACAGAACCCGCTGGAACGCGAGCGCATCCATGCCGGGATGCGTCTGGTCTCGCGCATCGTAAGCTATCGCACGATCGGCGCAGTCGATGTCGCGCTGTGGGACCTCGCCGGCAAAATCGCCAAACTTCCGGTGCACGCGCTGATTGGCACGTTCCGAACTTCGATCCTCGGCTATGCGAGTTCGCAGGTGCTGCCCGACATCGCCGCCTACGTCGACCAGGCGCAGACCTTCAAGGCCAACGGCTGGCGCGCCTACAAGATCCATCCGCCGCGCGATCCGGACCAGGACATCAAGGTGTGTCAGGCGGTGCGCAAGGCGGTCGGCGACGAGTTCCGGCTGATGCTGGATTCCACCTGGAGCTACAACTATACCGAGGCACTGCGCGTGGGCCGCGCGATCGAGGAGATGGGCTATTACTGGTACGAAGATCCGATGCCGGACGAGGACATCTACAATTACGTGAAGTTGCGGGAGAAGCTGGATATTCCGATCATGGCGACGGAGTTTCCGGCTGGGGGGTTGGACACCTATCCGATCTGGCTGACTGAGCGTGCCACCGACTATCTGCGCGGCGATATCCCCAACAAGGGTGGGCTTACCACCATGCTGAAGACCGCGCACCTCGCGGAGGCATTCAATTTGAAATACGAAATCCACCATTCGGGCAATTCGCTGAACAACCTCGCCAATTTGCATCTATGCATGGCGATCAGGAACACCACGATGTTCGAGGTGTTGCTACCGGACGGCGCGCATAAGTACGGCATGGCGAAGGAACTCCAGATCGACAAGGAGGGCCTGCTGCACGCGCCGACCGGATCTGGACTGGGGGCGGAGATCGATTTCGATCTGATCAAGCGCAAGACCGAAGCGGTGCTGAGTTAGAAAGCAAGGTTCACCGCGGAGACGCAGAGGCGCGGAGACTCTGCGCCTCTGCGTCTCCGCGGTGAATCTTGCTGCTATTTGAGCAGTCCTCGCCCCGCGAGATTGCGCATCAAAGCACCAACGCCGAAGCGCCACGCCTTGCACTGATCCGTCGGCATCATGCGGTTCACCAGCCGGCCCAGCTTCGGCGCCGCGATCGTCACGATGTCTTCCGTCTTGTGTGTGAAGCCCTGGCCCGGCGCGTCGCGGTCCTCCACCGGCGCGAACATCGTGCCCAGGAACAGCACCGCACCGTCCGGATAGCGGTGATGCTCGTTCACCATCTGCGCCACAAGATCGTCCGGATCGCGGCTGATCATGGCGATCGAAGACGCACCTTCCAACTTGAATCCGTCGGTTCCTTCGACGCTCAACGAGACCGTCGTCTGGCGGATATCGTCCAGCGTGAACCGCACATCGAAGAATCGCAGGAATGGGCCGATCGCACAGGACGCGTTGTTGTCCTTCGCCTTGCCGAGCAGCAGTGCGGATCGCCCTTCCACGTCGCGCAGGTTGACGTCGTTGCCCAATGTGGCGGCGACGATGCGGCCGGACGACGATGCGGCCAGCACCACTTCCGGCTCGGGGTTGTTCCACGACGATTTCGGATGGATGCCGGCGTCCATGCCGGTGCCGACCGCGGCCATCGGCTGCGCCTTGGTGAATATCTCCGCATCCGGGCCGATGCCAACCTCCAAATACTGGCTCCAGGCGCCCTGTTCGATCAGTACCTGCTTGAGGTGTGCGGCTTCCTCTGAACCCGGCTTCAGCTTTGCAAGATCGTCGCCGACCAGTCGGTTCACCTCGGCTCGGATAGCCACGGCGGCATTCAGATCGCCGCGGGCGCGTTCCTCGATCACCCGCTCGATCATCGACAGCACGAACGTGACGCCGGCAGCCTTGATCGCCTGCAGATCGATCGGCGCCAGCAACCACGGCGTGCTGCCATCCCTGCGCTCCACCGGCGTGTTCGCCAGCACTGCATCCAGTTCACCGATCGTCACGCCCCGTGCCGCATGCAGGGAACCGGCGGGATCGTCCGCCTCACACAGGTCCCGCATGGTGGGAAAGGCAGCCGACACATCCACCAGCGCGCCATCGCGCACCGCGACCACCGACGGGCCGCCGACATCGGGTCGCCAGACCCTCCCCGCCAGCACGGCATCGGCTGCATCGTCAGGCAGTACCGGCTGCAATGCGTCACGAAACGCCGTCATCCGAGTCCTCCCAAAGCAAGCCCCGGCACACTATACTATCCTCAACCATGAACCGAGGAGGCAGGCCCATGCGGCTGTTCGGCTCGTCGCACGCAGCGGACACCGAGACGTTTCCCGTCACGCACACCGAAGAGGAGTGGCGCGCGAAGTTGTCGCCCGCGCAGTACCAGGTGCTGCGCAAGCACGGCACCGAGCGCGCCGGCACCAGTCCGCTGAACGCGGAAAAACGGCACGGCAAGTTCATCTGCGCCGGTTGCGGACAGGACCTGTTCGCGTCCGACACCAAGTTCGAAAGCGGCACCGGGTGGCCGAGCTTCTATCAGCCACTGGACGGCGGCGTCGCCACCACCGAGGATCGCAGCCTGTTCATGACGCGCACCGAGGTCCATTGCAGCAATTGCGGCGGCCACCTCGGCCACGTGTTCGACGACGGTCCGCGCCCGACCGGGCAGCGCTTCTGCATGAACGGCGCGGCGATGGACTTCAAACCGGACTGAATTCGCGCGCCGCGGCCGGTCGTACGCGTGCCTTGTCGCGCTGGGTCTTGATCTGATCGGCGACGAGGAACGCAAGCTCCAGCGCCTGTGAGCCGTTCAATCGCGGATCGCAGTGCGTGTGGTAGCGATCGGCCAGAGCTGCTTCGTCGATCCGTTGCGCGCCGCCGGTGCATTCGGTGACATCCTTCCCGGTCATCTCCACATGCATCCCGCCCAGATGGCTGCCCTCGGCGCGATGCACCGCGAAGCAGTCGCGGAGTTCGGCCATGATGCGATCGAACGGGCGCGTCTTGTGCCCCGACGCCGTCGTCTCGGTGTTGCCGTGCATCGGATCGCACGACCAGACGACGCTGCGCCCTTCGCGTTGTACGGCGCGGATCAGCGGTGGCAGGCCCGCACCGATCCGCTCGGCGCCCAAACGCGTGATCAGCGTCAGCCGCCCGGGTTCGTTGTCCGGGCTGAGGATGTCGATCAGCCGCAGCAATTCGTCAGGGGTCATCGCCGGGCCGCATTTCAGGCCCAGCGGGTTGGCGACGCCCCGCAGGAATTCGACATGCGCGCCGTCCGCCTGCCGCGTGCGTTCGCCGATCCAGGGCAGATGCGCCGAACAGGCGTACCAATCACCGCTCAGGCTGTCCTGGCGGGCGAGCGGCTCCTCATAGTTCAGCAGCATGGCGTCGTGGCTTGTGTAGATCTCGGTCGAGCGAAGCTGCGGCACGTTCGCGGGCGTCAGGCCGCAGGCCGCCATGAAGCCGAGCGACTCCTGGATGCGCCGCGACAGTTCGCCATAGCGTTCGCCTTGCGGGGACGCTGCAATGAACGCC
>DATMND010000340.1:0-2702 GCA_035569235.1 Acetobacteraceae bacterium
CCGGGGGTTCACGCTACAGCGTTACGCCGTCCGGCGATGTAGGCGACCCCTTGCGGGCCGACACGCTCGGCATGCACTTCACCAGCAGCAACAGCACAGCTGTCCCCGACACAGAACGTTTCCGCCTTCCCGCCACGGGTCAGTGTGATCTCACCGCCAATCACCATGACGCGCGCATCCCAATCGTGTGTGTGGTCGGGGTTTACCACCCCCGCCTGGAGCCCGCCGTAGAACACCTGATAACCCTGTCGCCGCAGATCGGCTTCGAATTCGCTCTGGTTCATGACAAGTCCTCCTGCCTGCAGCTTAGAACCAAGCTGCCAGACAGACCAGCTGCATTTTACCCATCGGGCGTGCGCACGACGATGCCCGCAAGCGAGCGACGATCACGCGCCAGCTCCCTGGGCCTTCCTTGTCTATACCCCGATTGTCCTCGAGCGCGGACCCTGCCGTAGGATCTCAGGCACTTCCCCCCAACGGCTAACTCCCCGAGTAGCCGCGGTCAAGGGTTCCGGGGTCGACGAGGAGCCACCGGTATGCGTCTTCGTGATGGACGGCGGCTCGGGGCGGCGCAATCGCGATGGTCGCCTCGACCATGGCGGGCGTTGGCGCAGCGTGGCCGAGTGGCCGCTGCCGCAGACCCGCTGGACTCGTCTCTACCTGCATCCCGACCGGAGCCTGGCTGCAGCGTCGGCGGCAGGCTCAGGTGCCATCGACTATGCCTTCGATCCGCGCGATCCGGCGCCGACTGTGGGCCGCGCTATCAGCTGTGATGCATGCCGGCGCCTTCGACCAAAGCGCCGCCGTCCTTCGCTACGATGTGCTCGTGTTCGCGACGCCGCCACTCGACCGGGACCTCGAAGTCACCGGGTCGATCACGGTGCGGCTGTGGATCGCCTCCGATGCTCCCGACACGGACTTCACGGCGAAGCTGATCGATGTCTATCCGCCGAGCGCGGATTTCCCGCAGGGTTTCGCGATGAACCTGACCGAGGGCTTGTTGCGGGTGCGCTATCGCGACAGCTGGGAGCGGCCGGCACCGATGCTGCCGGGCGAGGTCTATGCGATCACCATCGAGCTGTTCCCGACCGCCAATCTGCTCTGCCGCGGGCGCCGTCTGCGGCTCGATATATCGAGCAGCAATCTCCCGCATTTCGACGTCAACCCGAATTCCGGCGAGCCGGAAGGCGGTTGGCCGCAGCCGCGCATCGCCCGCAAGCGCATTTTCGCCGAGGCCGCCCGATCCTCCGCACATCCTGTTGCCAATCATCCCGCCGAGCGAGCGGCATCCGGATTAGTATTTGCCTTCCGCTTCGGTTCGTTGGCCGCTTCACCTGATTCTGTCGAAAGTCTCGTTAACCGGTATCCTCCCATTGGTGCTCGGCAACCTTCTTGCGAACGGCGGCAGTTTTCGCGCCGCAGACCTATATGGCGATGGCTCCGCCGTCCACGTGGATTTCCGAACCGGTGATGTAGGACGACTCATCGGAGGCCAGGAACAGAATGGCGTATGCCACCTCGTCAACCTCTCCCGGCCGGCGCATCGGAATGACGCGCATGCGTTCCGCCCGCACGGAAGGATCAGCCGAGCGACCGGATGTGCGCATCGGCGGCATGATGCCGGGGTGAACCGAATTGGCGCGGATCTTGTCCTTCGCGTGCTGCACCGCGACCGATTTCGTCATCAGCCGTACCGCCGCCTTCGAGGCGTTGTAGGCCATATGAACGTGCTCGCTGCCGATGATGCCAGCGATCGATGACAGATTGACGATCGACCCGCCCCCGTTGGCGACCATGGCCGGGATCGCGTACTTGATGCCAAAGAACACGCCGGTCGCGTTGACCGCCATGATCCGGTGCCAGGCTTCGGTGCTGTAAAAATCCTGTTCGGCGCTGCCCGAGATGCCGGCATTGTTGACCAGCACGTCGAACTTGCCGAAATGCCTGGTGGTCGCGGCCACGACGGCGGCCCAGCTCTCCTCCTTGGTCACATCAAGCGGTTCGAACCGTGCCGAGGCGCCGATGGCATCGGCCGCCTGCCGACCTTCGTGCTCCAGCACATCGGCGATCACCACCTTGGCCCCTTCACGCGCGAAAATCCGCGCAGTGGCCGCGCCCATGCCGGACGCCGCGCCGGAGACGATGGCAACCTTGCCTGCGAGTCTCATTGTATCCTCCCTTTTGGTTTGAATGCTTCTCAGCGGCCGGTGAAATTCGGTCGGCGCTTCTGTGCGAAGGCCGATACCGCTTCCTGGTGGTCCTTGGAGAGGTTCGACTGCGTCTCGAGACCGAGGCTCAGATCCATCATCGAATGGGCAAGCTGACGCAGCGGGATGTTGACGACCTGCTTGGTCCAGCGGATCGACCGCATCGCTCCGCCGGCCAGTCGTTGGGCCAGCCCATAAACTTTCTCATCGAGCTGATCGGCCGGCACGACGTGGTTGATCAGCCCGATACGCTCGGCCTCCGCCGCGGTCATTAGATCGCCAGTGAACAAATACTCTTTGGCACGCGCAAAGCCGATGAGCTGCGGCCAGATCAGCGCGCCGCCGTCACCCGCCACGAGGCCGGCGTTGACATGCGGATCACCGATCTTGGCATGGTCAGCCGCGATGATGATGTCGCAGAGCAGCGCAACCGTCGCGCCCAGTCCGACGGCATGGCCATTGACCCGCGCGATGATCGGCTTGTCGCATTCCAGC
>DATMND010000341.1:0-4545 GCA_035569235.1 Acetobacteraceae bacterium
GGAGAACTGGGCGCGCGTGATGCACTTGAACGTGGACACCATGTTCCTCGCTTGCAAGCACGCCATCCCGGCGATGATCCGCACCGCGGGAGGCGGAGCAATCGTCAATGTCTCGTCGATTTCTGCGCTGCGACCGCGCGGCCTGACCGCCTACACGGTGTCCAAGGGCGCGGTAATTGCACTGACCAAGGCGATCGCGGTCGATCACGGCGCGGACGGCATTCGCGCGAACTGTGTCGCCCCCGGACCGGTATATACGCCCATGGTCTATGCCCGAGGCATGACCGAACAGGCGCGTGACACCCGCCGCAATGCTTCCGTGCTCAAGCGCGAGGGTACCGGCTGGGACATCGGCGGCGCCGTGCGCTTCCTGCTGTCCGACCAGGCCCGTTACATCACCGGTCAGGTCCTGGTCGTTGACGGCGGGGCTACGCTCGTCGGTCCGAGCCGCGCGTCGCAATAGGCTGGAACGTACGCAACGTCCCGTGGCGGCGCGGTCCGCCAGGACGAATTGGCCGTTCTATTCTCGTGATAACGGCGAACACGCCGCCGCTGCTGCCCGCGCCAACACAATCATGCGGCGGGCTGCCACCCCTGCGCCGGCGACGTCGCCCGCCAAGTGCCGCAACAGCGGATGCGACACCATCGCATGAGTGGCAGCGTTCACGGCGACCTCCGCTGCGGCAACCGTCGCCGCAGCCAAGGCCGTTTTCTGCAGCAATGCCAGCGTGCCCAAAATGCCTGGGCGCATCCCATGCAGTGCTGCGACCTGCCGTATCAGCCGCACGCCGCACCAGCCAACGGTCAGGACGTCCAGCGCTGGCAAAGGGGTCGCCGCAACGATCGCGACGCTCTGAAGTGCGATCGTCCGCCCGAGGACGTCTGTCGCGTCCCGCAGCGCTTGTGCAGGTCCGGAACGCAAGAGCGCAAGCACTGCTTCAGGCGTGTCGGCCGCGGCCAGAGCCGGCAAGATCCCAGAGTGCTGCGGCAGCCCTTCCAGCCAACGCCGTGCCGCCCGTTGAACCCTTTCCGCCTCTCCGCTGGCCAATTCAGCGCGGAGCTGATCAACGCGGCGCAGTGCTGCCAGGCTCCGCAGTTCACGGCCCATGCCCACGCTGATCAGGCTGATCCCGGCCACCAGGATCGCGAGGCCTGTCCACCCCAACACACCCCAGCGGTCGAACAGGGCACTCACCAGCCAGGCCGCCCAGAGAGTTGGAATGCCAAGTCCGAGAATCCCTGCTCCGGCCAGGGCTGGAGACCAACGCCAACCAGCCAGGTCCGCTGTTGGCAAGAGTGGTGGCATGGCCTCCAACCGCGGTGCCGCGTCAGGCTCGAACAGCAGGAATGGCTCGGGGGCTGTGCCCATCAAAGTATGTCCGCCAACAGAAATGCCACCAACGCGTCCAGTCCCAGTTGGGGTATGCCGCCACGACCCGCCTCGGGCAGGCGCATTGGCTCAAAGTCGGGCAAGGCAAGGAAGCGGTGTTGCCAGAACATGTCTTCTGGCAAGCCATCCGGAACCTCTCCGGGATAGAAGCGCGCCGGCCGGGGCTCGCCAATGATGCGGCCGCGGACCGCCGACACTGGGCGCCCGGCCAGCGTCTCCACGACATCCTCGGTACATCGCACCGACGCAATCGCGAAGACCGCGGATGTCGCGCCGCCTTCCGGGACTCGGGTGACGCGCCGCATGAGCGCGGCAAGGTTGCCGCGCTGGCGCGAAGCGATGTGATCAGCCTTGGTCGCGGCGAAGGCCACGCGTCCGATTGAGCTCGGCGGCAACTCAAATCGGGCAAATGCCGCCAACCAATCTGTCCAGGAGCGATCCCAGCGCAATGCGTCGGCCGCGGCAGTTAGCGCCAACTGCGCATCGGCGAAGGCGGGTTGTCCCTGATGCAGGGCCGAGAGCAGGTCGGACAGAACCACGAGTCCATCGAGATCGCCAAACATCGGCGACATCAGGTCGCGTCGGACAGCTTCCACATACGCATTGAAGCGCGCCCGCATTAGCTTCGCGAGCGGACTTTGTCCCGGCAGGGGAAAGAATTGCGTCCAGGGCGGGGGTGCGCCTGGGGGAGGCATCAGGAAACGCCCCGGCTGCAGAAAAGCCAATCCCTCCTCATCACGCATTCGGTGCAGGACGTCAGTGTAAAGCCGGTGTCCGCTCAATGTCAGTGCCTCGTCCGCCGCCACTCCAGCCGGCAGACCGCGTACGAAGCCGAGAAATGCGCGTGCTGTCTCAGCACTCTTCGGCGTCTCCAGTCGGCGCAGCGTCGCCTCGGACCAGGCCGCAAAATCCTGGCTGAGCAGCGGCAGATCGAGAAGCCACTCGCCCGGATAGTCCAGGAACTCGAGGCGCCGACGCTGCGGGCCAAGTGGCGCCAGCAGCCCAACCCTTGGCACATCGACGTCAAGTGCGAGTATCGAGACCGCCGTTGTCCTGGCCGGCCAACGTGGCGGATCGGCCGCCAGCGCGGCGATGTGCGATGCGACCTCAAATCTGGGAATATTGGATGCCGCCGCCGGCGCTATGGACACGCGCAACCGTCGGCCACGTAGCCTGTCAGACACCGCTGGCAGAGCCGGCCGCCCTGCCGAAAGTGCTAGCAGATTAGCGGAAAGCGAAGTTAGCAGCGCCGTCTTGCCCGCCCGTGCCAAGCCCGTGATGCCAATGCGAATTGTGCTGCGAAGCTGCAGCACGTCTGTCGCCAGGCGGCTGGCGCTCAGGACCGCTGTTACCATTCAACCAGGCCGGATTGCGGGTCTCCGAAGATCGTTTTCATGGTGATGTCGGGCAACCTCAGATATTCTCCAAATCTTTGCGTAGCTGGCTGGACAGCTCTACAGCATGCAGCCTCGCGGCAGTCTGGATACCTGTTGGCGCCGATCCATGCCAGCCGGCAGCGTGGGCTCAGTGGTGGCGGTGGCGATTCGTCTTAGGTAACGAATAGCGCAAAATTGGCGGTCCCTTGCGTTGTTGGCAGGGGCACCGTTCACTACAGCCTGTTTGTTGACCACGCAGTTTTCCCATGGCACGCCCGCCGCCAACGTTAGCCGTTGCACTTCAGGGGGGCGGGTCGCACGGCGCTTTCACCTGGGGCGTGCTGGACAGGCTCCTCCAGGAGGTCGCGACCGATCGACTGCGCATCTCCGCCATCAGCGGTAGCAGCGCGGGTGCCATCAACGGTGCGCTCACGGTCAGCGGGCTTGTTCAAGGCGGCCCCGGGTTGGCCAGGCGGAAGCTTGCCGATTTTTGGCACGCGCTGTCGCGACGCGGTCTCTTCGCGGGTAATCCACTTTTCTACGGAGAACCCGGCAGCTTCGGCATCAATCTCGATTGGTCGCCGATCGCCATTGCCCTGGAGGCGATCGGTCTCGTTGTCTCCCCATACATGAACCCGTTCTACTCCGACGCGCTCGCACCGTTGATCGCGGAAGCCATCCCTGCCGCCGATCTCACAGCAATCAACGTCGCTTCCGAGCCGCAGCTTTTTGTAGCGGCCACCAACGTCGTGAGTAATACCCGGGCAATCTTCACCCAACCCGACATCACTGCAGAGGGAGTGTCCAGCGAATGGGGGGTCAAAGCCGACAGCGCTGTCAGGTTGGTCAGGAATACGAGGGTCTTTCCTGTCTTGGCGTCCCGAAAGCGCACACGCCGGAGATGCAAGGGGTAGTCTCGCCTTGTATAATGCCCATCCAGCGCAATCGTCTGATCGGCGATCACGCCGGTGATGGCCTGAGATACCTTCGTCCATTATCAACGACTAAGCGCGCCAGCTTCGGGTCGGCGTGACCACGCTCGATGATCTTCTGCATTATGATGCTTACGCTATAATTGCCGCATTTCGAGCACGAATAGTCTGCACGGTCGCCGACAGATGGGAGAAGCTTCGCGTCCTCGTTGCCGCAATGAATGCAGATTGTTGTCACCGGCTGAATATGATCAAGCGACACTTATAACTCCGGGAAAGCGTCAACATGCGCATGCCGCCAACAATCCCCTCTGGCGATCAGCTTGGCTCCCCCATCAAACTCAACGCGGCGTAAGCTACGTCCAGCTTACGCATTTCACGGTAGATGGCTGCGGATAGTTCCCTTGTGCTCAGACTGAGCCAGACATCGGCCGGATAGGCTGAAGCAGCCGAGGCGGCTGCGATCTGGAAGCTATCGACGGGAACGAGATTACCGGCAGCCGACCCCGCCGTGGGGTTGCGCAAGAGTGGGACAAGAGCCGGGCAGGTGTTGTAAGTGCGGCCTGGACGGCGACGATCCTTGACAATTTCCGCCTGACGCGCGGGCGCAGCCGGAGCATCGATCCGATGGGAACCTCGAACATCATACATGGGGGATCGTCCTACATGGCGTCAGACCTCACTATATCGTGAGTTGACTTTCGAAACGAGTTATATCGCCGTGATAGACCCGTTACCAAGAAGGAATGAAAAATGCGGTGGTTAGGGCCACCGGTTCGCACTGTCGCCGCGATTGCTTGTTCATTGCGGCGTCGTCCCGGCTGGGTTAATCGCCGTGATCAATTCC
>DATMND010000342.1:0-2001 GCA_035569235.1 Acetobacteraceae bacterium
CGAGTTCCGGATCGACCGCGATATGGGCTTCGATGGCGTAGCGCACCAGATATTCGGCATTTTCCAGAAGCCCGACAAATGCCGGGCTGCTTTCGCTCGGCGGGCAGCCGGTCGGCTGAGGCTCGCCGCGCAGTGCCGCAATGGCGGGACCGGCGCTACGGTCTTCGTCCCTGTCCACCGGCGCGGCGTGGTCGTCCAGCAACAGTGTCGCGCTCATGGCCCTGCCTCCTGTGGTGGCGACTGACGATCAGCGGCGTGTCTTGCCGGTACAGTTTACGCAAATCGCAAAGCGCTGCGCTGTGAATTGGATCACATGCACAAAACCCCCTGCGCCATTTGGGTCATGGCGAGGCTTGCGCGGTTCCGCATGAATGCAGCGGCAGCCAAGCAATAGAGACCGGGAGCGTTGCACTCCAGTCGCCGAGGTCCGTTGCTTCCTAGATGGCTACCGCAGAATGTGGCCGAGGGCGCGGTTTGGCGCGCGCTACCTCCCCACCCATCGAGGCGCGCGCTTTTCCATGAACGCCGTCCGCCCCTCCTTATAGTCCGCGCTGTCGAAGCACGTCTGCATCATCCGCGTGATCGCCGCCATATCCCGCTGGCTCTCATCCTTCAGCATCTCGTTGATCGTCAGCTTCGATGCCGCCACCGACAGCGGTGCGTTGTCGGCAATGGTCCGTGCAACATCCAGCACCTCGTCGTTCAGCTCCTCGTCCTCGACCATCTTGTTGATCAGCCCGATCCGTTGCGCCTCCACCGCGTCGATCCGTCGTGCGGTGTAGAGAATCATCCGGGCGTGCGCCGGCCCCACCAGGTCGATCAGTCGCTTCACCGAATCAGGCGCATACGCAATCGAAAGCTTTGCCGCCGGGATGCCGAACTCGCTGTCCACCGCGGCAATCCGCAGGTCCGCCTGCATCGCGATCGCCAGCCCGCCGCCCAGACAGAACCCGCGGATGCGCGCGATGATCGGCTTGGGGAACGCGGCATACTTCGCCCGCCCCACCCCAGCCAGCCGCTCGTACTCCTGCTGCGCATTCGCGTCCGATCGGTTCTTCTCGAACTGGCTGATGTCCGCACCCGAGACGAACGCCTTGTTCCCCGCCCCGCTCAGGATCACCACGCGCACCGACCCGTCCTCGCGGAACTCGTCGAGGATCTCACCCAGCCCGGTCCACATCTCCAGCGACATCGCGTTGCGCTTCTCGGGCTGGTTGAAGGTGACCAGCCCGACGCCATCGTCTTTCGCCGCCAGCATCTTGCCGCCAGCGTATTCGCGGGTGACGCCGCCACCCGGCATGTCGTTCATCAGATCGCCCCCTTCTTGCGCATGTCGGCGATCTCGTCGGCGCTGTAGCCGACCGAGCCCAGCACCTCGTCGGTGCATTCGCCCTGTTCCGGCGTTGCCTTGCGGATCGCCTTGGAGAAGCCGGTCATGCTGATCCCCGAGGCGACCACCTCCACGTCGCCGACCACCGGGCTGTGCATCGGCGTCGCCATCTGGAGATGCTGCACCTGCGGATCGGCGAACACCTGGTCGATCGAGTAGATCGGCCCGCACGGCACACCCGCGCCTTCCAGCAGATCGATCCAGTACTCTGACGGTTTCGTCCTGGTGATCTCACCGATCGCCGCGTTGATCGCCTTGCGATGCTTGCTGCGCGACTGCTGGTCCTTCCATTCCGGCTTGTCTTTCCAGTCGGGCTGACCGATCGCTTCGCAGAACCGGCCGAACACCCGGCTGGAACTGGCGGCGATGTTGATGTGACCGTCGCTGGTGGGGAACACGCCGGTCGGGATGCCCGTTGGATGGTCATTGCCGGCCTGCGGCGCGACCTCCTTGGCGATCAGCCAGCGCGAGGCCTGGAAGTCCAGCATGAAGATCTGCGCTTCCAGCAGCGACGTGGTGACCCACCGCCCCACCCCGGTGCGCTCGCGGTCGAAGATCGCCATCATGATGCCGAGCGCCAGCAGGTTGCCGGCGGTCAGGTCGTCGATCGG